>CAYNGN010000001.1:0-8200 GCA_964396615.1 uncultured Thiothrix sp.
CCTGCTGTGATAAAACCTTCTATTGGAGCAGGTGGCTCAAAAGATATAATGATTTCAGCCATTTCAAAAATGTCTGTACGCAGTAATGCGTTCAAGTTTGTTGATTTTGACCCGTTACAACTTGACATCACGCAACTCTTCGCCCTTGCTTCTAATGCGGGTGGCACAGCAAAACAGTTTGAAATTCCACAATATTATATTCGCGGTGCAATTACCCAGTTTGATCAAAATGTACTCTCGCAAAACAACAGTTTAAATATAACAAAGTTAATCGGTACCTCTGGTGGGCTACAATCAAGCAATGTTTCTTCCGTTATCTCAACCGATGTTAACTTGGTTAAAATGCTCTCACGTCAAGTCATCCCAGGTGTACAATCAAATAACTCAATTGTCATTAACCAAGCCAATACCTCTGGCAATGTCACCGCACAATTAACCAATAAAACCATTCCACTCCAACTTAGCTTCTCACGAAATGAAGGCAGCCATGCTGCCGTACGCACCTTGATTCAATTATCAATGATTGAGACATTAGGTAAGCTGACACGTGTTCCTTACTCACAATGTTTAGGCATGCCATCAACGACACCAACAGCACGCACCCAAGCACTACAGAAATTTAATGCGTTATCGGCACAACAACAATCAGCCAACATTGAACAAGCCTTACAGAAAGAAGGCTACTTAAAAACAGGCGTATCAACTGAAAGCGCTATCTCACGTTACCAAAAAGACAACGATTTAATTGCGAATGGTCGCATTGACTTTGATTTATATAACAGCTTACTTAATCGTCGATCCGTACAAAAGAAATCATTCCAAGCAGAACAAATCAGTGCACAAGTAAAAACCGTTTCATTACAGAAAATAAAAGTACCTGTTGGCTTGCATTTGAAAGCCTCTAAACCAACAGGTATTTATAAAGTAGGTGACACCTTACAAGCTGCATTACATGTTACTGAAAATGCCTATGTGTACTGCTATTATCAAGATGCAAAACGTCGTCTTTCCCGTATATTCCCCAACCGTTTTTCACCTGACTCCTTTGTTGCAGCTTCAAAACCAATAATGCTTCCCGCAGCAAAATCGCAGTTCAAAATTGTGTTTGATGAAAAAGGCACAAAAGAAGGTATCGTTTGTTTTGCAGCGAAGACTGAGGTAGGCTTAAAAGTCCCTGAAAAATACAAAGCCGTTGACTTATCACCCATTGCACAAAGCTCACTCGACGATGTTATTTCAGTTTTCTATGGTGCTGGAGCAACAGGCATCTCCCACAAAAAACTAACCTTTAATGTTCAATAGGAGTTATTCATTATGAAAGCATTCAACACAACCTTTGTTAAAGTCACCGTTAAAAACATGACTAAAACAATGCTATTACTGTGCTCATTTGGACTGACTTCATTAAGCCCACAGGCATTCGCTGATGAACAGACAAAAGCAAATGAAGAACCACTTGTAAGAGGCATTATTTTCACTAATACACAAACAACCGCTGCTGCAGTGACAACATCAGCTTACCAAGATGATATTGAGGCATGGTATGAAGCTAATTTATTTCAAAATAATGCGCCCGTTTCTCAAATAAACATCGCAACAACTAACCAGATAACAACAACGTCGAATGGCAAAAAATGTCATCTCACACGCAGCATTGTGATGCTTGGCAATAGCGCTGAAGGTACGGCTATTACTAGCAGCCAGGTTAATATTAGTGAACACTGCCCACAATAGCTTGCTCTATAACCGTTAAAAACGGTAACTTGTTCCCAGTGAAATAACAGGAAGGGCTTTAAAATCTTTTAATTCATCATTAAGATTTTGCTCTTCCTGATCAATATCATCTTGAAATAAAGGATTATCCACATTAATAACGCCAATACCTGCACCACCATCCACAGTACCTGAAGCTGTAAATTTTGCTTCTGGACTTCCCTGAAAAAGCACGCCTGCATCTACACTAAAACGCCACTGACTGCCTTTTTTAACCCCATTCCCCCAGCCAATGCCCAAATAAGGTGCAAGACTATTAAAGCCTACTTGAGTATTTAAATTAGCATTACTCAAATCATAGCTCCTAGCACCAATAATCGCACTATTGCTACCTGAAGCATCAAGATTAAGCTCATTTTTATTAGCAAATAATCCAGCCGAAAGCCTAAAATTACTGGTAAAAGGGTGATAATCAACCAATGCTCCCCCACTAAGAAGATCTAAATCACCCTTATAATTAATACCATCTTCCTCACCATCAGCACTTATCGAACCCCCATTTACGGAAAAACGTGCATTCAACGTGTCAGTCATCCCATAGGTAAGATCAGCTCCTAGCCCTAATGTACCTATTTTTGCGGTAAGCGCATACTTACTGTTTGTTTCTGCATACGCAGTAGAAAAAGCCAAGAGTCCGATGACAAGAGAAGCTTGTGTGATTATTTTATTCATTATTATTGTTAGCCCTAAAAAATTACAGTCAAAAGTTAAACCACTTCACACTATGCCAAGCCAAATCTGGCTTGGTATTTTGCATAAAAAGTGAAAGCGTCTTAACGTTGCCTTATGTATTCCTTCTGGGTCAACTTAAAAGCGACAAACTGCTTCTATTTTACTGTGTAAGCTGTTCTTTTGTATTAGCTATACAACACTCAATATGACTAATCATTATTGATCGTATTTTTTCTCACGCTTTTAATACACACTAACATCAACAATAAACCTAATAATAAAATATTCACCCCCCCTCCTCCACCTGCATTACTCTCTGTAGAGGGTGTTAATGTTAGTATTGGCTCATTATTTGTATTATCCTCATTGTTATCCTCATTGTTACCCTCATTACCATCATCATTGGTAATAATACCTATTGCCGTTTTATTCGCTAAGACTGCATTGGCTGATGGTGATGATAACGTTAACGTGAAATTTTCACTACGTCCTGCATTATTATCACCCAATACATCAATACTAATCACGCCTTGTGTTTGTCCTGCTGGAATCACTAATACGCCCTGTTTAGCGGTATAGTCAGCTCCCGCTGTTGCTGAAGTTGATAATAATGCGGACTGGTCAGATGTTGTATATTCAACATCAACATCGTGGACTTGCACACTATCTAACTGAACAATAAAACGCAATGGTGTGGTAACGCCTACAGCCCCTTCTTTAATGGAAGCATCACTGATACTGATAATTGAAGGTATTGTTGGTGAGATATCATCATCCAATATCGTACCGATGGCACTGTCAACAATCGTGCCATTCTTAAATAATATAAAACGAAAGGTCTCATCTGACTCAATCTCACTATCACCATAAAGAGACAACGATACGATTTTTTCTGTTTCACCTGCTGAAAATACTATGGGTAAACCACTGCCTCCCATATGATTAAAATCAGTTACTGTGGCTGATTGAGGACTGGATAAAAACGTCGTATAAAAAACGGTCTGCTCAGTGAGCTGTACTGATGACATGACAACGGTAAACTTAAGCGTGGCACTCGTCGTAGAATCCCCCTCTACAGCCGAAGCGTTAGCTGCTGAAAAAATGACGGGGGTAACCCCTTCCACAACATCATCAATCGGAAAATTTATCGGTGAAAGTGCAAAAAAGATATTATTACTACATTTGACTTTAAGACGCGCTCGCTGTGTAGAAGCAGTATCAGCAGGAAGAGTCACTGTTGCACTGCCGTCATTGTTTGTGGCAGCAAGCAATATAATTTCAGTTGGTACATCCCCTCTACTGGGGTCGCCTGTGATTAAGGAAACATCAACAGCACCACATGAAATAGGTGACTGATTTGTATTAGCAATATTCCAATCCACGACTGTTGCATCACCCGCACTTAACATTGCCGCTGTTTGATGCGAGGTCAGCGCAAATGAACGCCCAGTATTTTTAACAAAAATAGCCGTCGTATCAAGCGCTGCCCCTGTTTTTTGATCACGCACAAATAATGCCATCGTAAGCGGTGTCGTTAGACGTGATTGCTGTGGTGGAATATCACCTTTAGCCGTAACACCAGAATATAAGCTGACTAAACTAGGAATGGTGCGGGTAGACGAGGCAATAGGTGGATAAACACGAAAAATAGCATTTGAGCCATCATCAACATTCACATCAGATGCATTGCTGGTGGTATTTAATTGTTCCCATGAATAGCTCAGATAATCCTCTGCATTACTATCACTAGCTTCTCCTTGTAATTCAAACGACGTATTCGCTGGAATGGTATAGCTCTCTCCCGCTTCTGCAACAGGGTCTGTATTCGCTACAAAAGTACTATCTGCACAGGATGAACCACTTCCTGCATGGGCAAACTGTACCATCTGCTGAATACTGCCTGAGTGAAAATAAGGCTCATTACTATTTTGCACATTATTAGTACTGCCACAAACACCTGCATACGACATGATTGTTGTACCACCACCTGGCTCATAAGCACTGGCTGCACTCCTATTACCATTACAAAAACTCGTATTGCTATTAAAAGAATGCGTTGCTCCAAACTGATGACCAATTTCATGGGCAACCATACTGGTTGCAAAACTATCAAGATCACTCATAAAACCAGAACTTGCTCGACCTTTTCCTGAGTTATCACAAACACTTGATACTTGCGCTAAACCTGTTGCACTCGTCGTTGATACAAAATCAAAAACATGACCTATATCGTAATTAGCATTGCCAATTGTATTATCTAAGTTGGTTTGATTGGTATATAAATTCGTTAAGCTATTAGTACCATAAGGCTCACTTGCCGCATTGGTATAGATAATAGCGTCATTATTAGCCACCAAAACAAGCTTAATCGCAACATCACGTTGATATATTTCATTAACACGATTAATGATCGTGACAATAGACGCTAAAGCTGATGCTTTTGTGCCACCGTTTTGTACCGTAAAAGCACTTGTTGCAGCAATGGCAATACGATAGCTCTGTATTGTTCCTGATGAAGCAGTCAATGCTGCGATTTTAGCGAATGGTAACGATGAGAAAGGCGAGGATTGTTGTAGAATATTTTCTTCTATTTGATCATGATTACACATAAACGGTGTTTCTTGCGCTTCTTTGTGTAAACTAATACTTTGATAACTTTGTTGCTCACCAACGAGTACTGACTCAATCGTTGGATCAATATAAGTGGTATCACCATTCATCATGGTTAACATGGCATGAAAACCTTTGCTGGTGAAATCAATACGACCTGAACGTACTTTTTTATTATCCCCGAAGACTTTCCATGTTCTTATATTAGGAAATTTTGCTGCTAAGGCGGGTGCCATAACCGATGATTCTTCTACATAAAGTGTTACAAAATCACCACTAGGTAAGGGTAGATCAATAACTAACCTTCCCTCTTGTTTGTCACTCTTTGTTAGATTGAGCGCTTCCACAGGAGCTGTTTCAAGCAATGTTTTAAATGCCGTTTCATTTAAGAATAATGTTCTAGCATGGTACATTGATTCTTGTGTTAGTACTGTAGTATCGCTTACAAAATCGGCACTTTTTGTTACCTGATCATGCCAAAAAGAGGCGCTCGCCCACGCCAATGAACCCCAAAAGAAGCTAATCAATAAGACAATTAAACGCATACTTACCCCCAAAGTAAGAGCTTTAATCAATTTTCCGCCCTGAAAATGTAATTTTTTTAATTATTAAAAGGAAATGATTTTTAAAAGGATCTTTTATGAATTAATTATAAAATCATTTTGTTATAAAATATAACAGACTATTTTTTCAAACAGCCCCACTACCATCAAGCCCACCAAGAAAAGGTCAAACATCTCATTTTCTTAGTTCTAATACAATGTTGTTTTTTTACCAATGACGACATCTTTCCCCAAAGAGGTAACAAATCACAAGTATAAATAATCTAAAAAATCAACATCTATACGACAAATGTATAAAAAATATTTATATTAGTCAATATATTTTTTGATAAATAATAGGTCGCATAACCGACAAACTATCCATGCCCACGCACTTTATTTGAAGCAACAGGAACAGGTTTTCCTATTAGTTTACTTATTTTTAATAACGCAAAGACAATTGGACTCGCATCATATAATTTAAGCAGCCGCTGACTCTCTGCTTTTTTCCATGCGATTGCTGAAGGACTTATCCAGTGGTTACGTGCAAGTGCCACTTTTTCAGAGTCATCAAGACTATAAGTGCTAAGTTTATTCGAGTAGTTCTTTTTAAACCACTTACGCAGACTGCGATAAACAGCTTTAGTACGTTCTTGATCGACACAGCTATTATCAACGGTTCCCGTATTAATGGCTATTGAGCCAACAAGCAACATCATACCGTCGATCACACCAGCCGTATAAATGATTTCACAATCACCTATTACTAAACGATGGTTATTTTCAATACTATCTGCCTTATCCTTAGCAAAGGCTAAAAATTCTTCAGCATCATCAGGCATAGCAAAAAACTGTAATTCAGCCTTCATAAGAATGTTCTCTAATCACGTAATAAAACAAATATGGGAAGGCATTGTACCTGAAGTGAAAACGATCAGTTAAAACCCCTTGATGAGGAAGACCGATTTAATACACTATTAGCGCTGACTCTAAAAGACTAGTCAAGAATCCTAGGGGTAACAAAAATTAATAACTCACGCTTATCATTACTGCGGGTGGTGCGCCTAAAAATTTTACCCACTACAGGCAAATCACTTAAAAGGGGTACTCTTTCCACATCATTTTGATTTGTTTCAACATGTACACCGCCTAATACAACTGTTTGCCCATTATCAACTAACACTTTCGTTTTCACGTTTCGTGTATCAATACTAGGCACACCCGAAAAAACTCGCCCGATTGTATCTTGATTGACTTTAAGTTCCATAATGACATGCTCATCAGGTGTAATTTGCGGTGTTACTTCAAGACTTAATACCGCTTTTTTAAAGGCAACATTAGCTGCACCACTTGATGATGCTTGTTGGAATGGCACTTCAACACCTTGCTCAATAATAGCCGTCGTCTGATTTGTCGTTACCACACGTGGTGTAGAAATAATTTCACCTTTACTTTCTGCCTGCAAGGCAGACAACTCAAGATCAAGCAATAAATCTTTACTTAAGATAGAAAAACCAAAACTACCTAATGCACCCGCAATCGGTAAATTGACGTTCAAACGATCATTTAACCCTGGAATACCAACAGGAAAAACATTGCCAGAGCTATTCAAATTACCTGCCGCATCACCAATAACGGAATCAGTCCCTGATAATGATCCTGATGTGGTTGCAATACCTGAATTACCATCAAAACCACCGATGCCTGTTGCACCAAAACGTGCGCCTAGTGCTTTACTAAAGTCATCACTGGCAATAACAATGCGCGACTCAATGGCTACCTGACGCACAGGAACATCAAGTTGTTTAATCATCGTACGAACATCTTCAACATGTGCAACTGTATCGTGAACAAGAATCGTATTGGTTCTATTATCAACTGAAATAGACCCTCTTTTTGACAATAAAGAACCACTCCCCTCTTTTGAAGAGTTAACCAATGCAGCTAAATCTGCTGCTTTAGCAAAATTGACGGACATATACTCAGTAATCAAAGGATCTAATGTTCTTCTTTTTTTCAACTGTTCCAATTCACGATTCTCACGTGAAGCCAACTCAGCCTCAGGAGCAACCCAAATAACATTGCCATTTTCGCGCATCCCCAGTCCTTTTGAACGTAGGACAATATCCATGGCCTGGTCCCAAGGAACATCTTTTAATCTTAGGGTAATACTCCCTGTAACGGTATCACTCACAACAATATTTTTATCTGTAAAATCAGCAAGTAACTGTAAAACAGAACGCACTTCAATATCTTGGAAATTTAAGGTTAGTTTATCCCCTTTGTAACGTTTCTTTTTCTTTTGCAAGTCTTCTGCTGAGACACGCTTTTCCTTTTTGTTAATCAGAATATGCAGCTGTTTTCCTTTACGTTCAGTGCTATAAGTAAACGCACCACGTACCAACGCTTTTAAACGTACATCGGCTCCTTGACGTGACACAGTAATCGAATTAACAGGCGTTGCAAAATCCAGTACATTGTAGGTTTTTTTAGCCTGAGTCGTATCAACACCTTTCAAAGTAACAACGACTGAGTTACCTGATTTTCTCACCTCTGTTTTTACATGATCATCAGGTAAATCAACAATAACCCGACCATTGCCT
>CAYNGN010000001.1:8223-25971 GCA_964396615.1 uncultured Thiothrix sp.
AAAATCAACATTGCCTAATAAACGCTTATAAACACGATGGTTCACTGGAGGAAGAGGTTCTGGAGCAACCTCAGGCATAATCGTTACAGGAGCAGGCTTTTTCACCAAATGAGATGCTGATGGGACATTAACATTAGGTACTAGTGTTTTTGTTGTTGCAGTAACACGAGCAACTGACTTACTGTCTCCTTTAATAACGTGGTTAACCCAATCTTGATCACTAGCAGATGAATTACCCGCAGCGACATCATTAAGTAATACAACAACCAATTTATTACCACGTCGTTCAGTTACATACTGGTCTGCTTTCCCAAGACGAATAGTCGCTCTAACACGATCCTTAGCCTGCACCACATCAACACGTTGCACATTGCCATTACCCTTTATTTTTTTCACCATTGATTTATTTAAGTTGGCATGTAAAAAGTCCAACACTAACCTTGGTGGGTTTTGTAGTATAAAGCCTTGGGGTAATTGTGAAGCCGTATCAAAATCGAAGCTCACTTCTGATACGCCTGACGATACAATAGAACTTACCTTATTTAGCTGCAAAGCATTGGCATCACTAACAAAAATAAGAGCTACAGGTAATGTTACTAGCTGTAGAAGACGGTTTATTTTGTTCATTTTATTAACCTAAAATAGCTTTCCATATTTATTATTTTTATTATTTAATTAAGCATGTTTACAGAGACGCGTATATTCTATTGTCGCTTCAGTTTAATCTGCATCAACAAGAGAAATTGCATTTTCTCGGGGTTTATATCCACCAAATCCATTTGGCACTATTTCTTTAATATTTATCTTACTCGTAGTGATCTCTTTAATTAGACCAAAATTTTTACCAATATAATTACCTTTTTTCAAACGTTGAATACCACCCGATGGTATTTTAACCAATGCCCATAACTCTCCTTGTCGATGAATCGTACCCACCATATGTAAACTATCAAGTGTAAAGCCTTCTAAAAACTCAGGAACTCTGGAAGCATCAAGCTTAATACCTTGTTCAACATGCTGTATATCTTTTACTGCACTCACAACAGGCGCTAAAATAGAAATATCAAAAGGATCCTTATCATGTTCTGGGTAAACATATCTCAAATAGGGTTTAATCGCTGGAATAGGTTTTATTGCTTTTGCTGCACGATGATTAACATCGTCAATATAGCGACTCAGTTCTTCTTCATTACCACCATTACAACCAATAAGAAATACAGCAAGAAAAAAAAATATAATAAAATTAGCCGTTCTTGTTAACATAATAACCTCACCCATTTTCCTCATCACTCATATAGCGATAGGTTTTTATTGTTGCTTCCATTTGCAGCTTTTTTTCTCCTGACGGCAAAAGATTAATATTATGAATGGTTACAATACGCGACAGACCTGAGATATCACTAACAAATGCAGCAAGCTGATTGTAATCACCTCGTACCTTTATAATGATAGGTTTTTCAGCATAAAATTCTTTTTTCTCATTTGCCCCAGGCTTAAAAAGATCAATATCCAGACCGTGATAAATACCTTTTTCAGAGATATCAAGAATCAAGCCTGGAATTTCTGTTTTACTTGGCAATTGACGCACTAATGTTCCAAATGAAAAGCGCATTTCTTCAAGTTGTTTTTTTAGCGCAGGAAGCTGACTGGCTTTTTTTTGTTTCACCTCAAAACTCTTTCGCAACTCCATTTCTTTTAGCTCAACCGTTTCTAGGGCAGCAAACTGATCCAGTATCAATAATTTATAGCCCAAAAAAAGTACAAGAATAAAAATGGCAACAATAGCACCTGCCCGAATAGGCAAAGGAACACTAGCTGGATCCTCAACTAGATTATTTAATTCTTGAATATCCACTAATTTTCCTCCTCTGCTTGAGCGGTCTCAGACTTTGGCTTTAACAGTTGTTTAACATTAACCTCAAACTTTCTGAGTCGAACATCACCTTGTTTTTTATCAACGGATAAAATATTCAAACTTGAAGAACTCAACCAATCAGAAGAATTAAGACGATCCATATAACTTGATACGCGTGCATTCGATTCAGCCTTGCCAACCAATTTAATATTGCTACCATTTTGTTCTAATTGAGTTAAATAAAGTCCTCTTGGTAATGACTTCACCATTTCATCAAATAAATGCACTATACCTGGTCGAGTTGCCTGTAATTTATCAATAATTTCAATACGATCAAGTAACGCTTTACGAGTAGCATCCAATTTTTTTATTTCAACAATGGTTCTATCAAGTTTCTTTGTTTCCATCTTTAAACGTTCATTTCTTGATTCTTGATAGGTAATACTACTTTGCATCCCGCTATACCATGCAAAAACCCCAAGTACACCCAGTGCAAGCGAAGCAACAACGATCATCATAAATTTCTTACGGCTTTTTTCACGTGCTTCATCACGCCATGGTAATAAATTAAGACCTGCCATTAATCAAACCCCCTCAATGACAAGCCTGCTGCAACAAGCAAGGCTGGAATATCACTAGCGAAACGCTCTGGATTAATTCGTGCCCCTAGTATCATATCAACAAAAGGATTCACTAAACTTGTGGGAATATTAACCGATGATTGAATTTGTTCATCAATCCCTGCAAGACTTGCACTCCCTCCCGATAATAAAAGACGGCTCACTTGCCCTTGCTGTGTTGATGCATAGTAAAACTGCAAAAAACGACTAACTTGGCGCACCATATTATCGCGAAAAGGATCAAGCACTTCAGGTATATAGCCTTCGGGCAACCCTCCTCTCTTCTTCGCCAACCCTGCTTCTTGATAAGAAAGACCATAGCGTTGCATAATTTCTTCAGTAAGCTCCTTGCCGCCAAAAGCTTGTTCACGTGAAAAAATAACTTTGCCATGTTCAAACAACGTCATTCCAGTCATTGAAGCGCCAAAATCAACAATACCAACAACACCCTCAGAATTCACATCGGGCACAAGTTTAGAGAATAAAAGCTCAAGTGCATGAGATTCTAAGTCAACGACCTCTACTTTTAAACCGGCTATTTCAGCCGCAGCAACACGTGACTCCACGTTTTCAGTGCGTGTTGCTGCCAATAAAACCTCAATTGCATCAGGAATACGTTCTGACTTTCCTAACACTTCAAAATCAAAGTTCACTTCATCAAGCTGATAAGGAATATGTTGCTCTGCCTCTAAACTAACACTCGCTTCTAGCTCAGAAGTAGGTGTGGAGGCTGGCAAAGTGATAATTTTACTAATCGCAATAGATGAAGGTATGCCTAAAGCACAACTACGATTTTTACTTCGACTGTCTTTCAAAACTTTTTTAATGCTTTCAGCAATAAGCTCTGGATGTAAAACATCAGCTTCTTGAGCCCCTTCTGCAAGTGGGGCAACGTTATAGCTTTCAAGCTTGTATTTCTTACCTGAGCGTGACAGCTCAATCAGCTTCACTGCTGATGAACTAATATCCAGTCCAAGTAAGTTATTTTTTTGTTGACCAAAAGAAAACACAGCATCAATCCTAATTTATTGTTGTTTTTATTTTTATTTCATACAAATAAACAACGTAAGCATTCAATAGAATATGTTTCAGAATATGTTTTATTCAACGCTAAGGTTATTCAGACGTACATGGTGTTTCAGCCTAACAGCTATCATCAAAAATAGGCGAAATTACAAGACAAATGGCTTTAGAATGACACTCAAAAAAGAATATAATACAAACCATATCAATATGTTATATTTAGTTTGGTTTTTTCATATTTTAAAAATAAACACCGCATTAATAAACAGATAAAACATATTATCGGTGATTAATATTATCAAAGTTCCCACTATGATATAGTCAGTTTTTCAATGGGCATCCTGATTCCATATTAAGATAAAATATTAACAAACATTCACATCACTTTCAGGTGTTAATTAATTTCAAATACAAACCAGCAAAAATAACTTTTCAAAAAATACCAACCTAAAGTACAAACATAAAACAATAGAAGTATCAGGGGCAAATCTGAGTAACTATGAAACTTTTCATTATAAAAGCAACCTCATAGCTGCGAGTACACAAAAACACAACTTAAGGCTATATTCATCTAATGCGACTAATCATCTGGTTAAAACGATTTATAAGCGTTATTTTAGGCCCGCTTTTCATCTTATTGACAATAGGAATTATAACAATGGTTGGTATCTGGGCTTACTACACCGCTCAACTTCCAGACGTTGAAACACTCAAAAAAAATGTTGGTCTACAACATTCACTAAAAATTTACAGCAGGGGCGGGGAGCTTATCGCAGAGTTTGGGCAATACAAGCGTAGACCCGTTAAAAGTAAAGATATACCCGACCAACTGGTCAATGCTTTCATTTCTATTGAAGATTCTCGTTTTTATGAACACAAAGGTATTGATTTTTATGGGGTTGCACGGGCTGTTGTAACTGCCATTAAAAACAGAAATGTCAGCCAAGGTGCAAGTACTATTACTATGCAAGTCGCGCGTAATTTCTTCCTTACACGCCGCAAAAAACTTGATCGAAAGATAAAAGAAATATTTCTTGCCCATAAGCTTGAAACCATTTTTTCCAAAGAAAAAATCTTAGAACTTTACCTCAATAAAATATTTTTAGGTAAACGCGCCTACGGTATAGGCTCTGCTGCCGAAGTCTATTATGGTAAAACAGTTGACCAACTAACACTGGCTCAAAGTGCCATGATCGCTGGCCTGCCAAAAGCTCCTTCTACCTATAACCCAATTATTAATCCAAAACGCGCCCTTGAACGGCGAAACTATATTCTATTACGGATGAAAGGATTAGGCCATATTGAAGAGAATGCCTATAATCATGCAAAACAAGAACCTCTAAGTGCCAAAATACATGCAACGGCTAAAACGGAAACAAATGCACCTTATGTAGCCGAAATGGTGCGACAAGAAGTTTTAGCTAGGTATAAAGAAATAACGTATAGTGCTGGTCTGAAGGTCTACACAACCATTGATAGTGATGAACAAAAAAATGCAGTTGGTGTATTGCGGAAACATCTCATTAAATATCATAAGCGCCATGGTTATTATGGCCCAACAGATACGATAGACTTATCACACTATAGCGATGAACAAGCACTATTAAAAAAGCTATCAAGCTATAGTATATATGCTGACCTTATACCTGCTGTTGTTACAACAAGCTCTCAAGCAGAAGCGCATCTTATAACCCTTAAAGGTGAACGCATTACCTTACCCCTTTCAACACTAACATGGGCAAGAAAACATATTAGTGAAAATAGACGCGGTAAAAAACCAACAAGCGCTCAAGATGTTCTAACAATAGGTGATATTGTTCGTGTCAGTCAAAATCAAGAAGGTGGTTGGTCACTTACCCCTGCTCCTCGAATCTCAGGTGCTCTTGTTTCTATGAATCCGAACAATGGGGCCATTTTATCTATTGTTGGCGGCTTTGATTACAAAAAATCTCAATTTAATCGGGCTGTACAGGCAAAGCGCCAGCCAGGCTCTAGCTTCAAACCCTTTGTTTATTCTGCTGCACTGGCAAAAGGCTACTCACCTGCAAGTGTGGTTAATGATGCTCCCATAAGAATCAAAGGCAGCAAATGGCGACCACAAAATTATAGTGGCCGAACATATGGTCCAACCCGCTTACGACAAGGGCTGAAAAAATCAAGAAACCTAGTATCCATTCAGTTACTACGTGAAATTGGCGTTCTATACACCCATAAATATGTGCAAAAATATGGTTTTAAGGCTGACGAAGTTCCCAAAAACCTCACAATGGCACTAGGAACAGGTTCAGTCACTCCCTTGCAAATGGCTGGAGCTTACTCTACCTTTGCCAATGGCGGTTATAAAATAGAACCCCATATAATAACACGTATTATTAATCATAATGGTGACGTAGTTTTCAATGACCCACACCCTACTGCATGTTACAACTGCAAGACAAACAAAGTAATAGCTACTGAAAATAATAACTCAACCGATAATCCTGAAGAATTTAATCCCAACACAGACAGCATAAAAGAAACAAACAACGCAGCAAATGAAGTTGATACTGAGACAACAGATACAAAGACCACTGCTAAACGCATCATGGAACCTTATGTACACTATCAAATCGTTAGCATGATGAAATCAGTTGCTCAATCAGGCACTGCTGCCCGAACGCGTCGATTAAAACGCAAAGATATTGCTGGCAAGACAGGCACAACAAATGACCAAAAAGATGCATGGTTCGCTGGTTTTACGCCTAGAAAAGTGGCTATTGTATGGATAGGCTTTGATCAGATCCAGCCGATGGGAAAACGCGAAACAGCAACAGGACTCGCTTTACCTACTTGGATTGATTTTATGGAAACAGCACTCAAAAATGTTCCAGATGTGGCGTTAAAAGCCCCTAAAGGCATGATGACGGTACGGATTGATAGCTATACAGGATTTCGTGCTAACCGATATTCCTCACATTCAGTTCGTGAAACAATTACGCCAAAACAAAACCCAGGCTATACCGCTAATACTGCGGGGCGTGCCTATGTACGTGTTAACAATCCCAAAACCCCCACCATTTTTACAGGTCACAAACGAAGAGCAGCAGCAGCAACAACCATCACAACACCTACTCGCCCTACAACTAGTAATACCAACACAAGAACCATCACCATTGATGGCGAACAATTTGAGATTCCTGAGCAACTATTCTAAATGAAGCACAACCATAAGAAAGAGCGCCTTGCTCAAGAAGCTGCACGCTTGCTGTATGCCGAAGGCTATCGTGATTATCAACTTGCTAAACAAAAAGCCGCTGAGCAACTAGGCATGGGAAATAATACGGCAAATCAACCTAGTCATAGTGAAATACATCATGCATTGATGAAGTATGCCACCCTATTTGCCACTAAGGAAAACCAAAAACACCTCAATGAATTACGAAAAATAGCCATAGAGGCCATGGGATTTCTTAAAAACTACTCACCACGACTAACAGGGCATGTTATGGATGGCACAGCAGGACTACATGCACCAGTAACACTGCATCTTTTTGCTGAGACAGCAGAAGAAATCATGTTTTTTTTGGAAGATAACAACATCCCGTTTCAAACACACGAACAACAACACACCATTAGCAACAAAAAGAGTAAAATCCCCTTACTCGTTTTTTATGTGGATAATATTGAAGTAGAACTCTTACTACTCCCAGAAGGAAGCGTACGAGTGCCGCCTATCAGCAAGATAACAGGAAAAAAAATGAGGCATATTGCCGTTGAGGAAGTGAAGAAGTTATCCGAAGCAGCAAAAGCTGAGTGAACAAAGTAGAGCAAAAAACTGAGAAACTAAGTAAATTTTTAAAAGGCAAGATACACTATCATTGCTACCTTGCCCCATAAACTTAGCCTTTGAAACGGATGCCCGTCTATACCACTATTTACGCAATGGTACAGCATGAACAGCATCAACTAAGGCTTTAACATTATCAGGATTGATATGCTGATGAATACCATGCCCTAAATTAAAGACATGACCTGTATTGCCGTCAAAGTCAGTAACAATTTTTTGTGCTGTTTCACTAATCACATCAGGCGTTGAGTAAAGTACACAAGGATCCATATTACCTTGCAAAGCAACCTTATCACCCACACGTGCTTTCGCATCAGCAATATTAATGGTCCAGTCTAAACCTAAAGCATCACAACCAGTATCCGCCATTGACTCCAACCATTGCGCGCCACCTTTGGTAAATAGCACCACTGGCACTTTTCGACCATCTGCTTCACGGGTTAAACCTGATACAATTTTTTGCATATAATCCAACGAGAAGGCCTTGTAAGCTTCTGGAGACAATGCCCCGCCCCATGTATCAAAAATCATCACCGCTTGTGCACCTGCGGCAATTTGAGCGTTTAAATACGACGTTACGCTATCAGCCAACTTATCCAGTAACAAATGCATAGCAACGGGTGAACTGTACAGCATCCCCTTGACCTTACCAAAATCTTTGGTTGAACCCCCTTCGACCATATAGGTTGCTAATGTCCAAGGGCTACCTGAAAAACCAATCAATGGCACACTGCCATCAAGCTCTTTACGAATAGTGCGTACCGCATTCATCACATATTGTAATTCACCTTCTGGATCAGGATCAGGCAATGCCTTAACATCTGCTACTGATGTTATTGTGCGCTGGAAACGTGGCCCCTCGCCTGCTGAAAAGTAGAGTCCTAACCCCATTGCATCAGGAATAGTAAGAATATCGGAAAAGAGAATTGCCGCGTCAAGATCAAAACGGCGTAAAGGTTGCATCGTCACTTCACAGGCAAGATCAGCATTCTGACATAAATCCATAAAGCTGCCTGCCTGCTTACGCAATGCACGGTATTCAGGAAGATAACGTCCTGCTTGGCGCATTATCCATATTGGTGTTTTATCTACAGGTTGCTTTAATAGCGCCCGAAGAAAACGATCATTTTTTAACTCAGTCATTCTTAATCCCTATTATGAAGTGCTGTGGGATTATCTGAATTTAAGTTTACAAAAAGATTCTGAGCACGTAAGTACTGCATAATAGTAAGGTTTAAGCACCCCGTGTACTAAAACTCATCTATAACAAAAACCCAATACCAGCCCACGTTTCAGAATTGTTTATGATAAACGTGATTTAATAAGCCCACTAATTTTACCCATATCTACCCGCCCCTTGGCTTTGGGAGTAATAAACCCCATCACCTTACCCATATCACTCATGGCAGACGCACCTGTTGTATCAAGTGCTTGTTGAATTAAGGCGTCAATCTCAGAATCCGTAAGTTGTTCTGGCAAGTACTCTTGTAGAATTACCATTTCCTTACGTTCCTGATCAGCAAGATCGTCCCTACCTGCCTTATCATACTGAGCGATTGAATCACGACGTTGCTTCACTTGTTTATCAAGAATCGCTAACACAGCTTGATCATCCACCGCTTCTTGCGTATCAACTTCCTGTTGCTTAATCACTGCAAGAACCAAACGAATGGTCATCAACCGTTCTTTATTTTTTGCACGCATGGCAGATTTCATATCATCTACTATACGTTTTTTTAATGACAACATAGTAATCTATTAAGTTCCTAATAACTTAATTAATATAAACGAACACGGCGATTTAATTCACGCTGAACACGCTTATAATTACGTTTAACCGCGGCAGCACGCTCTCTTTTACGAACTGACGTAGGTTTTTCATAAAACTCACGTGCTCTTGCCTCAGCAACAACACCTGCTTTTTCACATGAACGCTTAAAGCGACGTAACGCAATTTCAAAGGGCTCGTTTTCTTTAATCTTTACACTTGGCATAACTAATGGGTAACTCAAAAAGTATTCAAAATTTGGAAGGCGCATATTGTACATGGGTTATGTCAAATATTAAAGCAATTTGAAAAAATTGGGGTGGTCATCACAATAGTCTAGTATTCTTAAAATATTTAACGATATTTTTATTGCAACGCTCACTCAAAACTAGCTAGATTATGATGAAAAACAAACAACTAATCCTTATCACATTCCTCTTACTCGGTCTTACAAGCTGTACAACTTACAAACCCGATGTTCAACAAGGCAATGTTATTGCTGAAGAAGCAGTTGCCAGATTACGTATTGGTATGAGTGCAGAAGAAGTAAAATCTATTGTAGGAACACCCTTATTGCAAGATGATTTTCAACAACAACGCTGGGATTATATTTTCTATTTAAACAAAGCAGGCAAACAGGTTGAACGTAAAGATATGACGCTATTTTTTAAAAATAACAAACTCATACGCATTCAAAAATAATGGCTACCCTCAAAGCGAATACACAAAGCAACACTACGACAGCAGTAACTCCTGATGCACTGATGATATTGGGTACACACTGTCCACACTGTCCTGCTGTTTTAAAACAGCTAAGCTGTCTTTTAGAAGAAGGAAAACTAGGAAGGTTAAACATTATTAACCTAGAACAGCATCCTGAAGAAGCGCAACAATACAGGGTTCGTTCAGTACCTTGGGTACGCATTGGCAAATACGAACTCCATGGCGCGCAAACACGTGAAACCATGCTACAACGCATTAAATGGACAAGTGAGCAAACAACACTAAAAAACGAGTTTGATTATTTATTAGCAGAAGCGCAAGTGAATACTGTTATTGAAAAAATCACCACTGATCACAGTAAGCTCTCCGCAATTATTGATTTATTAGCTGATCCCAACACCGTCCTCAGCACGCGTATTGGTATTGGTGTCGTTATGGAGGAATTTGCTGGCACAGCATTACTCAAAAAACAGCTCAATACCTTAGCTACCTTAGCAAATCATAAGGATGCACGTATTCGTGCTGATACTTGTCATTATTTATCCCTCACAGAAAATAAACAGGCATTAGCTATTTTAGCAAAACATCAAGATGACCCATCAGACGAAGTAAAAGAAGTCGTCGCTGACAGTATTGAAACACTGAACAGCCTGCTAACTTAACAACGCAATTTAACATGAAATTTAACCGTAAATTTTAACCGTAAAACACTTATATCGTCAGCATTAAACTGGCAAAGTGTAGTCACTGGATCGGGGCGGTGCTTTTAAACAAAAAAATAAAAGCTCACCATTTATAAAACACTGAAATTAATTATAATTTTCTAAATTCATTAAAAAATGGAAGGAAAAAATCATGTTACAAGATAGTTCTTTTTACATTGCCTTAGTCGGCGCAATAGCCTTTGTATTATTCTTATTGGGAAGCCTCAATACAGCAAGTCTTTTTGAAGGTAGCGAACACGACGGTGTTTACGATGATAAAGACTAGTTATCATTTAACGACTTTATTTTTATCTCTGCCAACAAGTATAAAATAACACCTATTGTTGGTAGAGATAACACATTATGCTTCTAGCTTATAACCAACACCATACACCGACTTAATCACATCACCATCAGGTGAAGCAATTAATAACTTTTTGCGAAAATTCTTTATATGACTGTCTACCGTGCGGTCTGTCACCACACGATTATCATCATAAATACAATCTAAGTAGCTGCTCACGTGAGTAGACACGGTTAGCATTTTGGAAAAATTGTTGTAATAAACGAAATTCACTGCGGGTTAAGTCAAGTACCTGATGGTTTATTTTTTTCACGACGAACCAATAGCGCTGCCTGCCATGTAAACGATAGAAATGATGGTAATGATGCTATTTTCCAACCTAATCGACCGCTTAATAATGGTCTTGATGCTAATCTCGTCAACGCCGATAACGGACAAGGTGATGTAACAGGAAACACCAATGATAATGGTGAGTTTAAAGTATCATCTTTGCGTAATATTGCCGAAACTGCGCCTTATTATGCACGATGGTCGTTTCGCAATCTTAGCAGATGTCATTGAGCATTATGACTCTGGCGTACAAGCACATCCAAATCTTGATAATCGCCAGCAACGGAATGGTGTGCCTCGTCAATTAAACTTATCGGATCAAGATAAAACAGATCTAATCGCTTTTTTACAAACCTTGACTGATGATGTATTTCTAACCAAAGAGAAGTTCTCTGACCCATTTCGCTAAGGAATAAGAAACAAAAATCAAATAACATACATGATCCTATATTATCTTATCGTTCTATAAAATAGAACGATAAGATAATATTATTCTATTTTACAAATTACCCTTTGGTGGTTATAGTAGCCGCACTTTCACTAACCATAGGAAAAAAAATAATGTTTACTAATAAAGAAGGACAAACGATCCCCAAGGTTACTTTCCATACACGCCAAAACCACGAGTGGGTTGATGTTGATAGCACGCGTCTTTTTGCAGGTAAAAACGTCATTGTTTTTTCCTTGCCTGGTGCATTCACGCCAACTTGCTCATCGTCTCATGTACCGCGTTATAATCAATTAGAAGCCATTTTCAAGCAAAATGATGTTGATGACATTATTTGCATGTCCGTTAATGATGCTTTTGTAATGAATGAATGGCAACAAGATCAAGAAGCCGAAAACATCACCTTTATGCCTGATGGTAATGGTGACTTCTCTGAAGGTATGGGCTTATTAGTCGACAAACAAAATCTTGGTTTTGGTAAGCGCTCATGGCGCTACTCTATGTTTGTCAAAGATGGTGTGATTGATAAAATGTTTATTGAGGCTGATGAGCCAGGCGACCCATTCAATGTCTCTGATGCGGATACAATGCTTGAATACATTGCACCCAATGCCAAAAAACCACACGATATAACCATTATGAGCCGCCCTAATTGCCCCTATTGCGCAAAGGCAAAAGCACGTTTACAGGAAGCGGGCATGGAATATGATGAGCTTGTACTGAATAAGCACTATACTAGCCGCAGTTTACGTGCAATAGCAGGTGTTGAATCCGTACCACAAATCTTTATTGATGGCGATTTAATCGGTGGTTCAGACGCATTAGAAGAATGGTTTGCTTAGGCGTATGTAACCTCAAATAAACACCGTTGCCTTTCGTTAAAACAAACAATTGTTAAGCTAAGTTTGAGGAACACAAGCCTCAAACCTACCTTAACAATTGGCAAAAATATATACCTATCAAAATTCCAGAACAAGGTTAAATTATGAATAATCACTATGATCTTATCGCCATTGGCGCTGGCAGTGGCGGTTTATCTGTTGCAGAACGTGCTGCAAAATACGGTGCGAAATGTGCCGTTATTGAAACAGGTGAACTAGGTGGAACCTGTGTCAATGTTGGCTGTGTGCCGAAAAAAATCATGTGGTATGGCGCATCACTTGCCCATGCATTAAAAGACGCAGAAGATTACGGCTTTAACCTCAAAACTGACGGTTTAAACTGGGAAAAACTGGTCATGAAGCGTGATAACTTCATCGGTGGCATTAATGACTGGTATCACGACTATTTAGCCGAATCAGGCGTTGACATTATTGAAGGCCATGCCCGTTTTACCGACGACAAAACCCTCAACGTTGATGGCGAAAGCTACACCGCAGATCATATTATTATCGCCACAGGGGGTCGCCCTATTGTACCAGAAGACATTTCAGGTGCAGAACTTGGCTATACTTCTGACGGTTTTTTTAACGATATTGACGAAGAACAACCGCAAAAAGTCGTTGTTGTGGGGGGCGGCTATATTGCGCTTGAATTAGCGATGATGATGCAAGGCTTTGGTTCTGATGTCACTATTATGCATCAAGGTTGGCCTGTACTCATTGGTTTTGATGCGATGATCCAAAAAAACTTACGCCAAGAAATGCAGTCAAGTGGCTTAATCATTAATGATGATGACATCATCAACAATGTCGAGCAGCAAGATAATGGTAAAGTCACTCTTCATGTCGAAAATGGCAAAAGTATTACCGATGTAGATGCCCTCATTTGGGCAATTGGGCGTAAACCCAATACTGATAACATAGGCTTAGAAAACACCGCTGTTGAAATGACAAAAACAGGCATGATTGTGGTCGATGAGAAAGAAAAAACCACTGTTAATAACATCTATGCTATTGGTGATATTATCGGCAAAGCGCCACTCACCCCCGTTGCTATCGCCGCAGGTCGCCGCTTAGGGGATCGTCTATACGGCGGCATGCCAACTCGCCTAATGAGCTATGACTCTATTGCAACGGTTATGTTTACTCACCCTCCTATTGGTACAATAGGCTTAAGCGAAGAAGCTGCACGAGAACAATATGGCGATGCCGTTAAGGTCTATACAACCGAATTTGTCCCCATGTACCATCAAATGACCCGCCATAAACCCAAAACAGCGATGAAACTGATTGTTACTGGTGATGAGGAAAAAATAGTGGGCTGTCATATGATCGGCTTAGGCGTTGATGAAATGTTGCAAGGCTTTGCGGTGGCGATTCGTATGGGGGCAACTAAACAAGATTTTGATGATACGATTGCCATTCACCCAGTGAGCGCAGAAGAGTTAGTGACCCTGAAATAAAGAACGTACACGGAATAGTTTCCCGAAATTATTTCGCGTATGTTCCTCAGCTTCATTATTGCTGAAAGGCGCGTTATCTCAATCATTCAAAGGCGGATTCGGGTTTGTTTTTGTCAAGTTCTCGCCTCCATTTTTTTGGCTACCAACTTAAGGCGGGATACTGATAGCAGATAATCCATATAAATACGAAATATTCAATAAGTTACCATGTTTTAGAAAAAGCCAATTTTATAAAAAATAGAATAATCAACAATTTACAATAATATTACTCTAAAGTGTTGATTTTAAAGCTGTCCCGTCTTAAGTTGGTAGCCAAATTTTTATGATAAAAACTAATGGTAAACTCTTCATCTATCTACTTACAAACCCTCACCTTGGAACACCTACACAGGACATAAATTTATGGATAAATACACTGACGAAGAAATATCCGCCAACCTGTCACACTTACCGTTATGGCAATACCAACATGGTAAATTAAACAAACAGTTTGTTTTTAAAGACTTTGTAACTGCTTTTACTTTTATGGCTGATATTGCAATTTATGCTGAGGCAATCAATCATCATCCAGAATGGTGTAATGTTTACAAAAAAGTTGACGTGAATCTTATGACTCATGAGGCACAAGGGATTACTCATTTAGATATTGATCTGGCAAAAAAAATGGATGCTGTGGAAAACGGCTTAAATCAGCAGGATGTCTCCTAAGCATAAAAAAAGATCCGAGTTATAAGCCCTATAACTCAGATCTTCGTTTTTTTCCCCTGTTTTACTGCTTTGACCTTTTGCTTTATTTTTATTATTTATGTCATACATCACCCTTCCTGCAACTACCCCAATTTTAGGAAGGAAGAAGTTTGCTTGCTACTAAGCTTCTGCCTCGATGTAATCATTTTGCCAATTTACTCTAATTAGCAGAAGTAATTTACTGTTAATGATTTTATTTGAAGTTTTCCTTTTCACGTGCTTCTTTTTGTTTTTCTTGTTTATTATATGAACAATCCATCGCGCAGGTTTTGTTCAACACACTCATGATGTAAAAAACATAGAAATCCCTCTCAACCATACACCATGTTTTATAACAGGGCGTATTTCATCTCACGCCACAATGACCACAACTTATCATATTGATTTTACTACCTAATATCTAGTTAACAAACACAATAAACATACATATTCTTTTTTAAAATCAATCATTTGTCGTTGATTATCTCCCCAACATCTTATTCCAGATGTCATTTAAGATTTGGGGAATAGAAGATGATGCAGTATAGTTGCTCGCTTTACCGTATATGACCCCCCTGTTAGAGAGTCTCGCTGAACTTTTTTAATCCGTTATTACTCTCAAGCAACAGTTGTATTCCTGTATATAGGAAAAAGGATTTATAACGTCATTGAATCCTTACCCTCACTAAGTGTAATAAATTAAAATTGTAAAACTTAACATGATTGAAAGTCTGGTAATTGTAGAGTCGCCTGCTAAAGGTAAGACCATAAAAAAATATCTTGGTAAAGGTTTTGAGGTACTTGCCTCTTACGGGCACGTGCGTGACCTTATTCCTAAAGATGGTGCTATTGATACTGAAAATGGCTTTGCCATGAAATATCAAGCCATTGAGCGCAATGAAAAACATGTTCGGAACATAATAAAAGCGCTAAAAACGGCCACTAACCTTTATCTTGCCACTGACCCTGATCGCGAAGGGGAAGCTATTGCATGGCACTTACATGAGTTATTAAAAGAAAAAGGTAAGCTAGAAGGCAAAAACGTACAACGTGTTGTCTTCCACGAAATTACTAAGAAAGCCGTTCAAGAAGCAGTGGCTAATCCACGCGACATCGCACAAAACCTCGTTGATGCACAACAAGCACGACGTGGTTTAGATTATCTAGTTGGCTTTAACCTGTCACCCTTGTTATGGAAAAAAATTAAATATGGCTTATCCGCAGGTCGTGTGCAAAGCCCTGCACTACGTCTAATTACTGAACGCGAACTAGAAATAGAAGCCTTTAAACCCTTAGAATATTGGCGCTTAACCGCTGAAGTAGAGAAAGACGCACAACCTTTTAGCGCACGCTTACATACATGGCAAAATAAAGCCCTAAAGCAATTCGATATAAATAATAAAGCACTTGCCACTGAAGTAAGAGATACCTTAGCCGCTGATGCTAAGGGTGAATTAGAAGTCACTGAAGTAAAGAAGAAACAACGTAAACGTAATCCACTTGCACCTTTTACCACCTCAACACTGCAACAAGATGCAGCGGGTCGCTTACATTTCACCACTCATCGCACCATGCGTGTTGCGCAACAGCTCTATGAAGGTATTGATTTAGGTGCAGGACCTGTGGGTTTAATTACCTATATGCGTACTGATTCCGTAGCATTAGCCAATGAAGCCATCACTGAACTGCACCAAGTGATTGAAAAACGCTATGGCAAAGAAAATGTTAATCCTGAAGTACGGATATTCAAAACCAAATCAAAAAATGCTCAGGAAGCGCACGAGGCGATTCGCCCGACTTCTGCAACAAATATCCCTGAAGAAATTAAGCACTATTTAAATGAAGAGCAATACAAACTCTACCGTTTAATCTGGCGACGTACTGTTGCTTGCCAAATGATCCATGCCGTCATGGATACTGTATCCGTCAATTTATCTGCTAATGACCACAGCTTCTTTAGAGCATCAGGTTCAGCAATTCGCTCTCCTGGTTTCTTATTAGCCTACCAAGAAGGCTCAGAACCACTAGGAGATGGCAAAGAAAAACTGCTGCCACCATTAACGGAAGGCGAAAAGATCAAGCTGCACGACATCCTTGCAACACAGCACTTTACCGAACCACCACCCCGCTACTCTGAAGCCAGCTTAGTCAAAACATTAGAAGAATATGGTATTGGTCGTCCGTCAACTTACGCCAGTATTATTTCGACCTTACAGTCACGCGAATATGTTGAACTAGAAAGCCGTCGTTTTCACCCAACCGATATTGGGCGCATTGTGACACGCTTTTTAACCCAACATTTCACCCAATACGTTGATTATGACTTTACTGCTAATCTAGAAAACGAACTGGATATTATTGCTCGTGGTGAAAAAGAATGGATTCCATTAATGGAGGATTTTTGGAAACCCTTCCATAAACTCATTATTGATAAAGAAGAATCTGTATCACGTGATGAAGTCCTACAAGCTCGCGAGCTAGGCGCCGATCCAAAATCAGGTAAACCTGTATCCGTACGCATGGGACGCTATGGTCCTTATGTACAAATTGGCACACGTGATGATGAAGACAAGCCTAAATTTGCTGGCTTATTGCCTGGGCAAAAAATGGATGCCCTAACCTTTGAACAAGCCATGGAACTGTTCAAAATGCCACGTGATCTAGGCGTTAGTCCAGAAGGCGAAAAAATCAGTACCAGCATTGGACGCTTTGGCCCTTATGTAAAATACGATAGTAAGTTTGTTTCATTAAAGAAAGAAGATGACCCGTACACTATTACCTTAGAAAGAGCACTAGAGCTGATTGCAGAGAAAAAGCAAATAGAGCTAGACCGCATTATTCTTGATTTTAAAGAAGAAGGTATTCAAGTATTAAAAGGACGCTGGGGGCCCTTTATTACCAATGGTGATAAAAATGCAAAAATGCCAACTAAGGAAACCGACCCAACCACGCTAACGTTGGAACAATGCATCGAGTTACTTGAAAAAGCGCCAGAGAAAAAGACCAGAGGACGCAAAAAAGCAGCCGCAAAGAAAAAGCCTGCCGCTAAAAAAGCAGCCGCAAAACAAAAACCTGCG
>CAYNGN010000001.1:25981-30241 GCA_964396615.1 uncultured Thiothrix sp.
AAAAAGAAGACTCCAGCTAAAAAAGCAACAACCCCGAAAAAGCCAGCGGCTAAAAAGAAAGCTCCAGCAAAGAAAACAACGGCAGCTAAAAAAGATGATGCTGAATAAGGTCTTACCTAAACCCCATTGCTATTTATAATAAATAGGTGATGTTTTGTAGGTTGGGGTTCATTCCTCCCAACCTACGCATAAATACTTTAACGCCATGCTAGTTAGCCCTCACATTGACGACATTGCCTCCCTCATCAAACAAAAAGGCATTATCGCCTACCCAACTGAAGCTGTTTTTGGTCTAGGCTGTAACCCGCAATGTGAACACAGTATTCAGCGTATTCTCACCATTAAACAACGCTCTGCCAGTAAAGGTCTTATTCTTATTGCTGCGTCGTTAGAGCAACTTACCCCCTATATTCAGCCGCTTACCGATAAAGCCATTCAACGCATACAGACACGTTCACTCCACCCTATCACATGGCTCGTACCTGCCAGCCAAGATACTTCATCGTTATTAACGGGTAAGCATGAAACGCTCGCCATTCGCCTTACTCAACATCCTAGCTGTATCGCTTTATGTAATACCCTTGACCATCCATTAATCTCAACCAGTGCCAACCCTGCGGGTCTTCCTCCAGCAATAACAATAAATCAAGTAAAAACGTATTTTTCATCCTCTATTGATGGTATTTTAAAAGCACCATTAGGGCACGCAACCTCACCCTCAGAAATTAGAGACTTATTAAACAATCAACGTATTCGCTAAACTGATTCTTCCCTTCTCTTAACAATAAAAATAACTAATTTTTAAAATCACAAATATCAATCAATGTGCTTTCTTTATGCACATACTTGACTAAAATTATGATAAATATCATACTGTTTTACAGTTGGTCTATTAAGTAATACCAATTATCTGGGGATTTCTTGTTAATTTTAGGGCTTTTTATTAGTTGGAATTGCTTTATTTGTCTATAAAATCAAAACGGATTGCTTATTATGTAATACCGCGTTAGGAAAAATAACGCATGACTTAATCAGATATTCCTTACTCTTTCTATTATTATCTACTCTTTTTAGGAGAATACATATGGACGCAGCAAATGTTTCAGAACTCATCAGCTTACTTGCCATTGGTGCTGTTGCAGGTTGGTTAGCAGGAATCTTATTAAAAGGACGCGGCTTTGGTCTTATTGGTAATATCATTGTGGGTGTAATTGGCGCCGTTATTGGTGTCTTTGCCAGTGGATTACTGGCTAGTGTTATAACGTTACCCTTTAGCACATTAATTAATACCATTATCTGGTCAACGGTTGGAGCGATTATCTTACTATTTATTATCGGTATATTTAAAAAATAACGTAAATAATTTTTTGGAACGGGGCTCGTACACCACCATATATTCCCCGTTTCAGGTATCTCATTTTCCCTCCTTCCCTTAAAACTCAAACACTGCACCTCCCCGCTTTTCTCTAAATTCGCCTTCCATTGCATTTTCATCTCTTTTTCTCACCATTTTGATCAAAAAATATACGTATTGAACATGTTTTCTGTACTTATTTGTCAAAATTGACTATAACAGTGTAAATTTTTTCAACGCTGAAAATAGTATCGAAATACATTTCTTCTAATTATATTTTCTCGAACTTTTTATACGACATGTCAAACTCAGCAACCACTTACTAAATTATTATTTATAAATAATTACAATACTTTATAATAAAATAAATTAATCATTGCTACTCTCTTTTTACGCAGGAAAGGGACATTTTATGAAATCATTACCGCTTATTTTCTTAGGACTACTTGGTATTATCCTACTCTCTTTGCTCTGTTTTATGCTGCATCGTTCTGTCATTGAAACTGAACTGAGCCAAAATACACGCACAGCATTAGTGCATCGCGATATGAAGTGGGCAACACCCACAGCAAGTGGGCAAATAATTACCTTAACGGGTATTGCAACCAATAGCGAATCACGCCTACAGGCAGAATCTACCGTAAAAGCCATTGAAGGCGTAACACACGTTAATAACCAAATAACTCTAGAAAATGCTGTAAACCTTGCCCCTAAAACAGCCTCCCCCCCAACCATAACAAGTAAAGATAAGGCAGATTTCTCTATTACAGCCCCCGATACAGCAACCCCCTCTAATACTGACGATATACAAACAACAGAAGTAGCAAATATAGAAAAACCAACGGCAATTCCATTACCCACAAGCAACCTCATGACTGAAATAGAAAAAACAGAAGCAACTACCAATAACACAACCGAAATAACACAACCAGCAATAGAAGCCTCATCAACATTAGCCGCTCCCTCAATTAATGAAACCAATAGCCCGAATCCTAGCACTATAAAAAATGAGACAATCACGACTGAAACAACAAACCAAGCCGAACTCACCAAAAATACGATAAATACCTGCCAACAACAACTCAATCAACAACTCAGCAACGAAAAAATTCGTTTCAAAATAAGCAGTGCTATTCTTTCTGCAAACAGTAGCCATTTAATGACGCAACTCGCAAAAATCGCCCAATCCTGTCCACAATTTAACATCGTTATCGCCGGACATACCGATTCAAGTGGTTTAGACACAATGAACCAAAAACTCAGCGAACAACGAGCACAGAGCGTTTATAACGCACTCGTAAAACACGGTATTAATTCATCAACCTTATCCGCTATTGGTTATGGCGAAACCCAACCTATTGCAGCTAATAACACGCCGCAAGGTAAAGCCCAAAACCGACGCATTGAATTTAAAGTACAAGAGAACTAATCATGGTCTATTTACTATTAAAAATCACCTTCTGCCTACTATTAGCAGGCATTTTTGGCGCTATTATTGGTTGGTTACTCAAACGCGTTTTTGCTCAAAAACATCATGATGAGCAACAACAACACTTCGATATGGAACGTAAGCAACACAAAAAATCCCTGACACAAGTAGAAAATAACTGGAATTCAAAATATCAATCACTCAATACAACACGCAATAAGATGCAAGGTCTACTTGATACAAGTACACAAGAAAATACACAGCTATCACAGTCCGTTAAAACAACACAACAAACCCTTAATGACCAAGGAGAAATACTCACACGCCTGCAAGGTGATATGAGCAAACTAAGTGAGACAAAGGATGATCTACAAAATAAAAACAACCTCTTAGCGCAAGAAGTTGTTAACTTGCGCAATGAAAATAAACAAATTGCTACACTTGAAGACAATATCATTCAACTAAACAAAACCCAATCATCGTTAAAAACAACACTCAAAGAGACTAAAGCTGCTAATGAGACTGCCAACACTCATTTACTAAAAAAATACCATGATCTTGAAAAAAGTGACACAGCACTGAAAAGCGAGCTAAACACTACAATAGATCAACGTGATCATGCAAAACACACATTAGCACAGCTAAAAACAACGACAGAAAAAGAACAGCAAAAATCAGATGAATTAATTATTGAAAAACAGCAACTATTATCTATTCAACAAGATGAAACAAAACAACAAAGAAAAAATAGTGCAACGATTATTACCTTAAAGAGTACGCTCGAAAAAATAAAAAAAGATAATATAGCTCTCAAAGGGGAAGTAACCACCTTACAACAAACAGCAGAAGATATTCCAAGACTAAAAGCTAAATCCAGCGTACTGGAAAATGACAAGCAAAAACTGAAGGAAAAGTTACAAGAAAATCATAATGATACAGAAAAAATAAAGCAGTTTGAAACAACTATTAATCTGTTAAAAACAGATAATTCTATACTCAAAAAAGATAACCAAGAGAACAATCATCAAAATGTTAAAATCGATCGTTCGCTTAGCGATATGACCTCAGAAATGGAACGTTATAAACGCTACTTAATTGAATCGGAAAAAACATGGGCAACTAAAGTTTATGAATTACAAACTCAATCAAAAACAGTAGAAAAAAAGCAAAAAAAAACCGATAAAAACCTACTAGAAGCATTAAAAGAACAACTAAAAATACTTAGCAAAAAATACGATAAACTTACTGATACATTAGCAAAAAACAAAACAACTGCAAGCAATGATGAACAAGCACTACAAACAAGCATCAAGCAATTAAAAATGGAGCTAGATAACACAAATTCATCAGCAAAAAATAAAAAAGAACAGTTACAAGAAACGGTTAATCAATTAAACACTGAGTATAGAGAGACTAAAAAACTAAAAGAAAAAATCAATCAAGTCAATGATGTACTAAGTAATACCAAAGCATCTTC
>CAYNGN010000002.1:0-5418 GCA_964396615.1 uncultured Thiothrix sp.
CCCCCCCCCCCCCCCCCCCCCCCCCCCCACCCCCCCCCCCGCCCCCCCCCCCCCCCCCCCCCCCCGGGCTGATACTAAAGGTGATTTTTCCCTGAGGGGTAAATTTCAGGGCATTGGACAGCAGGTTATTCAGAATTTTTTTCAGATGTTGTTGATCAGTATAAACCCATTCTGGCAAGCCTTGTGATTGTTCGATATACAAACGTAAGCCCTTTTGTTCGACTTGGTGCTGAAAAATAGCCTTAATATTTTCAGTAATGCTGCTTAATGCTATCTCGGCTGGTTGAATGTCGATTTTACCTGCTTCTACTTTCGACAAGTCCAGAATTTCGTTAATCAAATTCAACAAGTCAATGCCACTATCATGAATAGCTATGGCTGACTCCATCTCCTCTTTATCGAGATGTTTAGCCTTATTTTCAGCAAGGGAATGCGCAAAGAGCAGCAAACTATTGAGTGGCGTTCTTAATTCATGCGACATGTTTGCTAGGAATTCTGATTTGTATTTGGAGGTTAATACTAACTGTTCCGCTTTTTTTTCTAAATCGGCTTTAGCATAGTGTAAGGCTACGTTTTTCTCACGTACGTCTTTTTCTTGTTTTTTCAAGATGTGAGCTTGTTTTTGTGTTTGGCGCAATAAGTGTTTTGTTTGCGATTGATTGATTGCCATATTGAGACTAATGGCAATCCCTTCAGCAACGTGATGCAGATAATCACGTTCAACGGTGTTAAATTCATACATACTGCCTAGTTGCAGAACGCCAAGCACTTGATGATTGAACACTAAGGGCAGGACAAAAATATGGCGCGGTAGGATTTTTCCAAAACCAGAATCAATGGGAAAATCAACGGGGGCAGGTGCTTGGTCAGTATGACTGAACATAATGCTTTTTTTCCCAAGGGCTGCTTGTCCAACTAAACCTTCACCTAATGCAAACGTGATTTCCTTGTTCTTGTGTGATTGATAGGCATAGCTGCTGAGTAAACTGAAGTGTTCATTTGTGCCTTTGTATTGATTGGATAAATAAAATGCACCAACGTTAGCATTGAGGTAAGGAGTGAGATAATTAATAATTTTTTGTGTCAGTTGTTTTAAATCGGCTTCACCACGCATAGTTGCACTGAGTTCAGACTGCCCTGTTTTTGTCCAAAATGTGTTTTTTAAGCGATTATTGAGCAGGTTTAAGGTATGTGATAAGGCACTTAATTCATCGTTTCTAGAATCGATAAATGTGGCTGGATAATGCCCCTTGCTAATATTTTCTGCAAATTCAATCATGCCTTTAATTCTTTTTGCAATATTTTTAAGAAGCAGAAAAGCGGTACCTAATCCGACTAAAATAGTGAAGATTGAAAGGCCAATTAGTTGATTTTTTTTATAGATATAAAGTGCATCAACGTCAATCAGTGCGCTTTTCATACTTTTGTTGGTAACAGCAGTGATGTTTTTGAGGTGATTCTCAGTTTGCTTAATCTGTACTTCACTTTCTTGAATAGCCTGATTAAGTGCTTTAGGGTCAAAATTCATATCACTTAAGTCCAGCACGGCTTGTTGTAAGCGACGATATTTATCGAGTACTGAGCGCATATTTAGGGCAAGTCCTGACTGCGTCTGTTCAATAGAAGGAAGGAGATGTTCCATGATATCCAAGGCCTTTTGGAAAAAGTCTTTTGAGCGTTGCTTAAGGGTATTCCGTTTTTCGATGTCTTGTGCTAACAGCAGGTTTTGCAGAGCGCGAAGCGATTGTAAGGTGTTTTTTTCCAGCGCGGTTATATCGGTCAAAATAGCAACGTGTGTTTTTATCACGTTAGCATCAATGTTATTGCTACTACTATTGAGATTTTTCTTTTCCAGCTCTGTGACTAATTTTTTTTCAGTGATCATGATAATTAGTGTGGCAACTTCATCCAACTCTTTCAGTACATTTGTCATGTCTTCTTGTATAGCGACTTTTGCTTCCCGAGTGGTATTGACACGGCTCAGGTGGGTAATGTATTTAAAGTTTTTTACATAGGCGGTATGATGATCTTGAATCGTATCCAGCTTTTCTTCATTTTCTGATTTAATGAGTTCTCTCAGTTTGAACAGATGTTCTTCAAATTTTTTTGCATATCCCTCAAAAATGTCTTGGTAGCGTCCCATTTTCTGCCCTGTTGATGCATTGACCATGTTGTCTTCAGCCCGATGCATACCAATGAGATGTACCCGCATCATTTGCGATAACATGACTTTTTCAGATTCTACTTTGGTTACGGTATTGAGTTGTTGTTTGAGCGTATTTAAGGCTTGAAGCCCTTGAAAAGCAACTAGCCCCATCATAAATGCCAGTATTAGCACAGCGAAGAGAATCTTGTTGCGTATGGTTAAGCTATTCATAAATAGAGTCTCTCCTAAAAAGTCACACGTTAAGAGTGGGGTTTGCTAAAGATCACAATAATCAACCTTGCAATCAGTACAATAGAACTAACGCATCACTGTTAAGTATAGTTAAAATTAGAGGGCGAGTCGCCACCCCTTCTAATACTTTTAGAAGCTCTGAATAGACTGTGCTTATTTGTGTTTAGGAACGTGTATGGAATAAGTTGAGCAATTATTTATGCGAAAAACGATAGGACTTATCATAGAAAAAGCTCATAATTCAGTTGTTTTCAACGAAAAGGATCGTTCAGCATGAAGCACTTTTTATTTACTGGTATTAGTCTTCTTTTTCTTAGTGGTTGTAATCCACCTGTAACCCCAACCTTGGATAGCGATAAACCAACATTACCCGCCAAGCCAAATCCTCACGCAGCAACTAAACAACAATGGCTCATTGCGAAAAATAAATGGCAACAGCAGGCGAATAAGCACTATATTTATACGTTGCAACGCTCTTGTTTTTGTCCGCCAGAAGCGCGTAAACCGATGCGTGTTCGGGTAAAAGAGGGCACTATTGAGCAAGTTATGCTTGTGCCTGAAAATATTACTAAGCCTGTTACTTATCAGGGCGCACGCTCAGTGGCTAGTTTATTTGTACTGATTGAAGAGGCTATTACAACGAATGCAGCCAGTATTAAAGTGATATATGATACGCAATATGGCTATCCAACCAATATTACGATTGATAAAGATGCGCGTATGGCAGATGAAGAAATTTATTATAAGGCAAGTGGGATGCGCTTATTATAGGCATTCACTACATTTTGTAATTTTCTTGATCGAAAAGAGGTTAAAATAGGGGCTGATTACGTTAGATTAAATTATTCATAAAGGGTGTTGGTTTATTAGTTGATCCTGCCGATGGAAAGAGTAAAGAGTAAAGAGGATCAGTTAATCCAATGGCTGGGGGATAATAAAGCATATAAAAAGGTCATAGACTAGTAGTTTTGAAGATAACAGAGGGCTTTCGTTATACATCACATCAAAAAGGTTCATTCTTTTACGTTAATTTTCATAAGTTTATTGTTTAACAGTAAATTACTTATGTGAAGGCTATGTCTATGAGAATATTCTATTATAGTAATAGATATTAATAATCTTGTTAGCAATAACAAATAAAATCCTTCTTTCTTTATATGGGGATATAAGAAAAGTTCAGGGCTATTTAATATAATCTGTTTTATCCCCCCTATTTATTTAGAGAGGCTATCGTGAATAACAGTAATTATAAGACCAAAGATCTTATTGGTTTTGCAGAAAAAAACAAAAACAAAAACAATATCATTATGATAATGATATTTTTAATGTTAAACATTTTTTTTATTCTTTGGTCTGTGCCTGCGGCCGCGGCTGATTTTATCAAACTGTATAATCCTGCAAATTCAAACTTTTCGATTAAACTATCTGATAAAATTTATACAAAGATTAATGTGAATGAGATCTTAAAGAAGCCTTCTAAGGTAAACGTTTATTCACTTGCTGAGCTAAAAAAAGCGTTAGATATGTTGTCAAATAAAAAGGGCGAACATGTTATTATATTACGTAAAAATATCGCCAATAAAAAATTCCATTATAAACAAAAACATCATCGTGCTTCACATATTTATATTATTGGGCTTTTAGCGGATAATTCCCCTGCCTACTTTTTTAATAGTGTCGTTTGGGAAGATATTGCTAATATTACCTTTTCACATATAAAGCTTAATAAAGCGAATGCAAGAAAAAATCAGTATATTTGGCAAATAAGAAATTCAAAAAATATTAGACTGACGAATGTCATGTTTTATGGTGCTAATAAAGGCATTGCAGGAACGCCGTATAATCCACGAGGGATTCGTATTTCAAACTCAACGAATATATTGATTGATCGCTCTTTATTTCAAGATCTCTTTCATGCGGTTGAGTTTACTTATTTGACAAACTTTTTTGCAATCGCCAATAAGGGTAATCGACTGGCAAGTGATATGTTTTCGGGAGGAGGAACACAAAATGCCCTATTTGATTCTAATTTAAGTTTTACTAAGTTACCCACTGAAGGCGTTCATAGTGACATGATTCAGCTTTATACCAAGAAAATGACGGTGGCTAATCATAATATTACGATACGCAATAATGTTTCTATACCTGGAAACTCTCCTATCAGAGATTCTCGCTTAAAAGGCTGGCAGTGTTTTTTTACACGTGATGAAGGTAAAACTTTTTATTTTAGTAATATTAGAATTCACAATAACATCTGTGTATCAAATCAGCATCATGGCGTGACGCTCTCCAGAGGATATAATAATATTATCTCTAATAACCTTATATTGGAAATAGGCAGAAAGAGCAATCCTAATATTACCGCTGGCATTAGAGTGAATGACAATAGTAACACCAAGGTTTTAGGTAATTTTTCTAAATCGTTGTTTACGAAGAGTAATAAGAATACACGCGAGCAAGGAAACCGTATTCTTGACAATCTTCAGCTAGGTTATGATCTTGTTAAAAATATTATTCGGCAGAAAAGAACGATTGCACCCTCTCGTCGTCTTATTGAGCAAATCAATAATTCGGGTGTTTTACAGGAAATTAAACTTCATTCAAATAAACAATTAACATCGCCAATAGATAGTTTGGATTTTAATAAATTGGGCGTGGTACCTTCTTAGGGGATTCTCTTAGCGACACCCCTTACCTCCCACCATGTTCGCGTGTGGCCTGAAACTCAATTTCAGGCCATTTTTCTATAGTCAATTGCAAATTGACACGTGTTGGCGCGATGTAAACCAATTCTCTCGCATGATCAATGGCTAGGTTCGCTGAGGCTTTCTTTTTAAACTGATCTAGCATCTTCTCATCATCACAGCTAATCCAACGCGCTGTTTGCACATTCACATGCTCAAAGGCACACTCCACTTTGTATTCTGCTTTTAAACGATGGGCAACCACATCAAATTGCAATATACCCACTGCACCTAAGATAAGACTGTTATTGTTCATTGGGCGAAAGAGCTGGGTTG
>CAYNGN010000002.1:5436-16046 GCA_964396615.1 uncultured Thiothrix sp.
CATAACTGATCCAAGCCTTTTTGCAGGTGTTTCATTTTTAACGGGTCTTTTAACTGCGCACGGCGGAATAATTCAGGGGCAAAATTGGGAATACCTGAAAAATGTAATACCTCACCCTCGGTAAAAGTATCACCAATACGAATGGTGCCATGATTATGAATGCCGATAATATCGCCTGCATATGCATCATTCACATGACCACGCTCAGCCGCCATAAAGGTTAAGGCATCAGGGATTTTAACCTGTTTTTCATTGCGTACATGGTAGAGCTTCATGCCTTTGTTAAAGGTGCCTGAGCAGATACGCATAAAGGCTATTCTATCGCGATGTTGTGGATCCATATTCGCTTGTATTTTAAATACAAACCCTGTGAATTTCGTTTCATCAGCAACAACTTCGCGTTCTTGTGCTTGGCGCGGCAGAGGGGAAGGGGCATATTTAACAAAGTCATTAAGTAATTCAGCAACACCAAAGTTATTAATGGCTGAACCAAAAAATACAGGGGATAGTTGACCACTTAGGTAGAGTTCAAGGTCAAATTCGTTACTTGCGCCTTTGACCAATTCTACTTCTTCACGCAATTCATCAGCCTGATAGCCTAGTAGTTCATCAATGCGAGGATTATCAATGCCTTGGATTGTTTCGCCTTCATTCATTAAGCCATTGTGCTGAGGGTCATATAAGTGCACCGTATCATGCTGAAGGTGGTAAACACCTTTTAAGCCTTTGCCCATACCAATCGGCCATGTGATTGGGGCGCACATAATGTCAAGTACGTCTTCTACTTCATCAAGCAAATCAATGGGGTCTTTGCCTTCACGATCCAGTTTATTGATAAAGGTGACAATGGGTGTATCGCGTAAGCGGCAGACTTCCATTAGTTTAATGGTGCGTTCTTCTACGCCTTTAGCAACATCAATGACCATCAAGGCTGAGTCTACAGCGGTTAGGGTGCGATAGGTATCTTCGGAGAAGTCTTCATGCCCTGGGGTATCAAGTAAGTTAATAATGCAATCATTATAAGGAAACTGCATCACCGAAGAGGTGACGGAGATGCCACGTTCTTTTTCCATTTCCATCCAGTCAGAGGTGGCATGTTTGCCTGATTTTCTACCTTTTACGGTGCCTGCTTGTTGAATGGCACGTCCAAATAACAACAGTTTTTCGGTAATGGTGGTTTTACCCGCGTCAGGGTGAGAAATAATGGCAAAGGTACGTCTGCGTTTGATTTCTGGATGGTGGTCGGCGGTCATGATTATTCACAGGCTGGGGAGTTAACTATAATTTTTTACAAACACAAAAAGCCGGGCAATGCCGGCTTTAAAAAATACTGTTTAATAAGCTTAAACTAAATAATAAATAAGACTGAAAACAGTATTTTAAATGTTTTTTACAGAGCGCGATTACTAGCGTTGAGTCGTTTTTATGAATGAGCCCTTTACTTACCGTAGCATCAATGACTGAAGCAGCTGCTTTGAATAATTCAGTGGCTTGTTCTTTGTCGTTAGCAATAACGGCTTTTTCGACGTTTTTAACGAATGTGCGATAACGGGACATTTGATCTTTATTACGTTCACGACTTTTTGTTGCTTGACGAACACGTTTTTTCGCCTGTTTTAGATTTGGCACAGTAGCTCCAGAAGCTTAATTCTTTGAAAAATAGGCGCGTATTATGCCTATTTGTTTCATCGACATCAATGGGAATCTCTATATAATGGGGCTTTTCTTGCCTATTCACACCAGCACGGACGGCTGAAGCATGACAAGCTATAACGCTATTCCCTATGAGTCACTGCCTATTTCTTATACCTATGTGCCTTTTTTGGCTGCATTAGGGCGTTTATATGGCTTAGAAACACCTGATCCATCAGCCTGCCGCGTTTTAGAGCTTGGCTGTGCAGAGGGCAGTAATATTGTGCCAATGGCTTATTATTTTCCTAATAGTGAGTTTGTTGGTATTGATTTGTCTGAGGTGCAAATTGCTTCAGGGCAGGCACATATTGATGCGTTGGAACTGAGTAATATTAAGCTCCATGTGGATGATCTGGCACAAATGCGCGTCTCAGACTATGGGAAGTTTGATTATATTATTGTGCATGGTGTTTTTTCATGGGTTCCACCAGCCGTACAGCAGCGTATTCTTCAGCTTGGAAAAGCCTTGCTCAGTGAACAGGGGATGATGTACATCAGTTATAATACCTATCCTGGTTGGCATCAACATATGGTGTTGCGTGATGCGTTTAAGTTTTACTGCGAAGATGCGATAGAGCCTGAACAAAAAAAGCAAAAAATTAATGCGGCCATTGATTATTTAAAGGGATTTTTCACGACGACGAATAATGATTTTTCAGCGTATTATGTAAAACGCTTAGCGTCTTTAAAGACGCAGACTTCAAGCTATATTTATCATGAGTATTTAGAAGACTATAATGCACCCTTATATTTAACGGAGTTTATAAAACAGATTGAGGCAGATGAAATGCAATATGTTTCTGATGCTTATTTGCCAATTGATGTGCCTGTACTCTTGGGTAAAGCACGCTTTGCCTATTTGAAAAACATTAAGCCAAGAATAAAACAGCTGCAAGCAATGGATTTTATGATTAACCAACGTTTTCGCCGTTCGTTAATTTGTCATCAGCAGGCAGCATTACAAGAAAGCTTCTCACCACAAGATATGATGAAGGTGGCTTATCGAAGTAATCTCATTGCTAAACATAGACCATCATTGCACCATCCTCGTAAGGCAAAGTATTATTTGCAGGAAAATCCTCAGCTATTCATTACCGTATCGCATCCTGTTTCTAAAGCTGCTATTCAGGTTTTATCGGATAGCTTCCCTTCTTCATTGAGTTATACTGATTTATTGCAACAAGCGTGTCAGCTTGTAGTAAGTGCAGGGGGTATGGCATTTATTCAAGGCAAGGCGATTGAGCCTTATTATAAGGAACTCTATTTATTGGTCACTGATGCTTGGGTTACACTTGATACAGAAGCCCGAACGTTTGCCAAAATAGACTGGCATCAGGCATTGAGTATTTCACCCTTAGTATTGCGTATTGCCCAAACAGATGGTTACATACCAACGTTCTTACAACACGCGATTACTGTTGACCCTTTAGTACTTGAAGCGTTGAAGCTATTACGTGGTGGTATAACAAAAGATGCTTTAATAGTAGAAGTGTCACGCAATGTAAAACAAAACAAGGCTTTAGTTTTGGAACCAAAGCAACGTAAGCCACGTTATGTGAAAAAACGCTTAATATCGTTTTTGGCGCTATTAGCAAGTAATGGCTTATTAACCAACAAATGAAGGCTGCCATTAACGAATAGATAATTTTTATTTCTATAGATATTTGCATATTAAATTTCATGGGGGCTACGGCAGAGACAAGGCACGTCTTGTCTCTGCGGATGGAATCCATGAAATTATTTATGTGAAAAGCTATAAACAATGATTAATAACAATAATTTATTAGCAAAGTCACCTCTTATCTGCAATATAGAGAATAGGGTCTGAATTTTTAAAATACTATTAGTTGTTCAGTATTTACATTTGCTATCATCAGTAAACCAATGAAAAAAAAGAGGTTGAGTGTGTCAATTCTTAGGGAACGACGACCTATTGCAAAACGTTGTATTGCTGCGGGCTTATATCAAAAGCTTGTTAATAAGCTTGAGCCAAGTTTTATTATTAAACGAAATATGTTGGTTCATTTAAATCATTCGTTTCCAAAAGGTGAGTTTTTACATGTTATTCATCAAGCACGTAATGTCTTTATTTTTGTTGCATACACCAATGTGGATGGACGACGACAAGCGTTAAGTGAGCAAGATGTCGATAATTTACTGTGTTTTCAGCAAGCGTTATTACCTGCTGACTTGTTGAAACATGCTTATCGCTTAGCGCCTTTCTTGATTATTGCTGCCAATGATAAAAATCAGTATGCGCATTTAAACAAAAAAGGTTTTTGTTTTATGAGCAAGATGGTGCTGGGTAATGTGGTGTCACTTATTAAAAATAATGCACTTGCTAAAGCCTCTCCTGCTATTCAACGTAGATTACAAACTGTTTTTAGTCCCGAAACGCGTATACCACAAGCATTAAGTAGTAATGGTATGCCTTTTCTTGATCAAACACAGGAGAAGATTCTTAAACAGTCATTGTGTCCAACATCTTATTCAAGTAGTTATTCATCGAATACGCATCTTTATCAGGGAGCGGCTGGAAGTGGTAAAACCCTTGTATTACTGCAGCGAGCAAAGCTACTCAAGCAATTGAATCCCACATGGAAGTTACTTGTTATTGCACCGAATATTGCTGCTTTGCATGCGTTGCAAAAGATACAACGTGTATTAAATCCTGAGGCGAATATTGAAATACTCTGTTTTCAGCATTGGTGTCGTCGTCATATTAAGGATGTTTTACAATTTATTTATGCCGATGAGGCACTTGAATTAGCAAGGGAAGCTGTTGAACGCCATTTTAAAGATCACTGTTTAACAGCAGAGCAATTATTAGAAGAATTAGCGTATTGTGCTGATCGTGCCATTGATACATTGGCGTGTTATCTAGCGACAGAGCGTGATGATGCTTTATTCTCATTGGATCATTTAGAGGGTTTAGATAAGGTTTCTTTAGGTGTGCGTATTTGGGAAGCAATGCAAGATGTTGCACAAGCCTTACGCTTGAAAAATCTACATATGGTGTGTGATTTAGCGCCTTTATTATGGTATCAAGTATTGCAGGGTAAGGTTGAGTTGCCTAAATACGACGCTATTTTTATTGATGATGCGCATGAATTCGTACCCATTGGTTTTAAGCTATTACATCGGGCTTGTAAATTAACGGGTAGAACAAGTGATGATGTAGATCGTAAGTTCAATGGTGGGTTAAACACAGGTCATTTATTTATGATGGCGGATTGTATGCAAACTAACCCAATTCATACATGGCGTGAGGCAAATATTCAGGCGATTGAGCATGAAACAGTCTTGGGTCAATGTTATCGCTCTTCGATAGATATTTTACAATTAGCGAATAAGCTCTATCCGTTAGGAAGCCAAACTTCTGTTTATAATGCGAAGAGAAAAAGCACTAAACGTTGGCGATGGCCTTATAAAACGCCAGTACTTTTTCATCTCACTCAAGAAATAGATGAAATTGATCTGTTAGTTAAAGAAGTAAGCGTGTTACTTAATCGAGGTATGCAGGCAAAAGATATTTTAATTGTTCAAGCAGGACGAACGCCCATTCGGCAGTTAGCAATGCTGTTGCGCGAGCAACTTGATATGACTATTTCTGTGTTTGGTGATCCTGAGTATGCTGAAAAAACGCTTTATATAACCTCACTTAATACTATTTCGGCTATTGAGAGTCCTGTTGTATTTATTGTAGGACTTCAGCATTTATTTGCTACTGATGCTGAGTTTGAGACAAACGAGAGTGAGTTGATAATGCTTTATAAGGGAACAATGCGGGCGCAACATCAGTTAACGCTTATGTTGGTTGCCGACACTATTCCACCCGCATTGCAGTTAAAAGAGTTGAAAGTTATTAAGAACCCGACAAGGAAGAATAATGTTTACCCACTTTTCCCTGAATCTGTACTTTGATTGCTTACTGCCCACTTATCTTTTTTTTTTGTGTTTTGCTTTATTTTTCTCCATTATTTGTGAAGAAGTAATCGTTAGTTCCTCTAGCATATGATTAGCACGGGATATTTATGTGTTTTGCTAGTCGTAGATTTGCTTCTAGGTAGAACTTTATTAACGCATAAAAATAATAATAAAAAGGCTTGTTATGTTAAAAAAAATTGGCTATTCCCTTGCTTCCTTAGCAATCATTGGTTCTGTTGCATTCGCAGCTAATAAACAGCAATCTCCACTAAATACAGATATGAAGGCATTTGTGGTGACGGTTGATGCAAAAGGCAAAGAAAAATTACACGCAGCAAAAAGAGCAGAGCCTGGTCAAGTGATTCACTATCAAATTACCAGTACAAATGCGGGTAAGCAGAAATTAAGTGGCTTGATGGCGGTAGGGCCTATTCCTGCGCATACTCATTACGTGGGGCGTTCAGCATATACAAAAATTAAATCAGCGATGCAGGTTAGTATTGATGGCGGAAAAAGCTTTGAAGACGAACCTGTCAAACGTAAGCAAACCATGAAAGATGGTTCGGTGAAAATGGTTGTTGTGCCTGCTGATAAATATACTCACATTCGTTGGAAAGCTAAGGATGCACTCGCATCAGGCAAGAAGCATGTTTATAACTATCGGGTTAAAGTTAATTAAATATAAGCGATACAATTTCCTTGTCAGTGATTAAAGATAAATTGAGGTTTCTATAGAAAGTCAGATAATTGTGCTCACAGATTAGAAGCAAGTGCATGTGCGTTATTTTTTAAAAAATAATCCACATGGCTGGCTGGATTCGTTAGCGTGAATGTAATTATCTGAACATTTATAGAGAGTTATGGGATGAGTAATAGAATAAGAATACGACCTTTTTCTTTGCAAGAGCAACAGGGAGCCGTTGTTATTGCGGTTGTTTTAGTGCTTTTGGTTGTGTTGACAATGATAGGTCTTACTTCTGCAAAAAAAGGAACCATTGAAACAAAAATGACAACGAATGCGTTAGATAGGCAGAAGGCTTTTATTGCAGCAGGGTCCGCGGTTAAGTTTGCTTGGGAAGATTTGAATACAACAGGTTTTGAGGTGACAGAGTTTGTTTCTAATTGTAACGAGAATGGTATTTATGACTTACGTGATAATGCAGACAGTAGTTGTCAAGGAAGCGGTTTAGCCAAAACAAAGTCAGTATGGAGTACCATGAAGGTTTCTGGTACAAGTGGTTGGGATGATGCTGAAAAACGAAAAAACATAACGGATACAGCAATACAAACAATAATGAGTTTAACGGTTGCACCGCAGTATGTAATGGGTATTCGTAGTGCGATTGAGCGTAAGGGAACAGAAGGTTCTTATTGTGTGCCTATTTCTATTATGGGGGCAGGAACGGGTGGGACAGAACATGCAAAGGCATTGGTAGAAGTTAATGCAATACCCCGAGCAGGTTGCTTTAAGTCACTTGTGCAGTGAGTAGGTAAGTTCGATATTTTTACAGTATTCTTCATCTTTCAATTAACAATCCAGTCTGATAGGATTCGGTTTCAGTGCAACTCCTATCAGGCTTCAAACGGTAAACTACTTTTGGCATGTATGAAGGATGCTTTATATTTCATCTTTTTCAATGAGTTTTCCAATTGTTAGACCTTGTACCACGATAGAAAAAATGACCACAATATAGGTAATCACTAAGATTGCTTCTCTGATTTCGCCTGCTGGCAGTGTGAGTGCTAATGCAATGGATATACCACCACGTAGACCGCCCCATGTTAATATACGAATGATTTTTGGTGTGAAGGTGTTTTTTAGTTTGAGCAGTGAGATAGGGAGCCCAACAGCAATAAAGCGTGCTATAACAACGAGAGGCACCATGATGAGTCCTGCCCATAAGTATTGCATATTAAAGTTGAGTACCAGTAGCTCTAAGCCAATAAGAACAAATAAAACAGCATTTAAAATTTCATCAATCAGCTCCCAGAAGTCATCAAGATGTTGACGAGTTTTATCCGACATTGCATATTTTCGTCCCTTGTTACCAATCAGTAGTCCTGCGACTACAATAGCAATAGGGCCTGATAAGTGTAAGGTGCTTGCAAGGGCGTAACCGCCAAAAACCAGTGCTAAGGTAATCAGTATTTCAACTTGATAGTTGTCAATACTCGCCAACATACGAAAGGCAATATAGCCACTGATAAAGCCAAAAATAGCACCGCCTAGTGTTTCTTGTGCAAAAAGTAGTGCAATACTGAGTGGCGTAACCTCAGCTTGTGTGCCATGACCTGCAATGCCAAGTAAGGTGAGGAAGACAACAATAGCAACACCATCATTAAAGAGTGATTCACCTGCGATTTTAGTTTCTAATGATTTTGGTGCGCCAAGTGTTTTTAATATACCAATGACAGCAATGGGGTCGGTAGGGGAAATAAGTGCGCCAAATAATAAACTATAAATTAATGGAATATTCAATCCAAGTAAGCCAAATATCCAATATGATGTAAAACCAATAATAAAGGTTGAGGTAATGACACCAACGCTGGCTAGAATAGCAACTACCCAACGTTGTTTTTTGAGTTCATCAAGATGAACATGGAGTGCGCCAGCAAAGAGTAATGCACTTAGCATGCCTTGCATCAAGGTTTCGTTAAAGTCGATTTGCGACAGGAGGTTCTTTGCGGGCTCTTCAAGAGGGATGCCAATCCTATCAAGGATAATAATACCAAGGGATATAATGAGTGAAATTAATAGCAGTCCGATAGTGGTTGGCAATTTGATAAAACGGTAATTAATGTAACTAAATAGAGCTGCTAGTGATATAAGGATCGCTACGATATCAGTTGTGTTCATGAGTTATATCCCCCAAGGATTTAGTTATTTCCCTCCTGTGTTGTTTTTACAGGGTAGGGGCGTGTTGGATGTCCTGTGTAAAGTTGGCGTGGGCGACCTATTTTCATTGCAGGGTCTGCCATCATTTCATTCCATTGTGAAACCCAGCCGATTGTTCGTGCCATGGCAAATAGTACCGTAAACATGTTCAGTGGTATACCCATTATAAGAAAGATAATGCCTGAGTAAAAATCGACATTTGGGTAAAGATGGCGAGATTTGAAGTAGTCATCTTTTAAGGCGGTCTCTTCAAGTTGCATGGCAATTTCAAACAGTTCCTTGTGCTTGTTGTCCCTATTTGGCTTTGCCAGTAAATCATGGCAGATGGTGCGAATGATTTTGGCTCGCGGATCGGTATTTTTATACACACGATGACCAAACCCCATCAGGCGGAAGGAATCATTTTTATCTTTTGCCCGATTAATATAATGTTGTAGCGGTTTGTCTGATTCTTGAATATCAGTGAGCATTTTGATAACCGCTTCATTAGCACCGCCATGTGCAGGTCCCCATAATGCCGCAATACCTGAGGCCACAACTGCAAAAGGATTTGCTTGCGAGCTACCTGATAAGCGTACTGTTGATGTTGAGGCATTTTGTTCATGATCAGCATGAAGTATCAGAATGACATCGAGGGCTCTGGCGAGCTCTGGGTCTGGTGTGTAGTCAAAGCTAGGCATGGCGTACATCATATGTAAGAAGTTTTCTGCATAAGGTAAATGATTTTGTGGGTAGACAAAGGGTAGACCCTTTGCATAACGATAACTCCATGCGGCAATGGTCGGCATTTTAGCAACAAGTAAATGTGCAGCCATAATACGGTCTTGTTGGTTATGAATATCAATGTGTTCGTGGTAAAACGCTGATAATGCACCAACAACACCAACCATGGTTGCCATTGGATGTGCATCACGTCGAAAGCCGCTATAAAAACGCTTTAATTGTTCATGCAGCATGGTATGTAAGGATATGGACTGCTGAAAAGCTTGTATTTCTTCTTGTTTTGGCAGTTCGCCGTTTAACAATAGATAACACGTTTCCATGTAGTTGCTATGTTCAGCAAGCTGTTCGATTGGATAGCCTCTATATTCAAGTACACCTTGTTGACCATCAAGGTAGGTGATACTACTTTGACAACTCGCTGTTGCAACAAAGCCAGGATCATAAGTGAAATAACCTAATTCCTTTGTCAAAGGGCTAATATCAACCATTAAGGGACCTTTTGTAGGGGATAAGAGGTTGAGTTCGATTTCTTTTCCTGTGCGATTATCAATCAGGGTTAATGTGTTTTTATTCATAATATATCAATCTCACATTGCATATGGTGGTTTATCAAAGTGATTTGAGAATAACATTCTACTTAATTCATTGGTGGATTTCGTTTATAAATGGTTTAACAGAAAACTATAGTCAATAGCATAAGAACGTTTTTTGGCAATAATTATAGAGGCATTAAATATAAGCATTTATTTTTATTATAAAATGAAAAAGTGCTGTTATTATTTCCAAATAATGAAATAGTTATTGGTATGCGTAAAATACGAACAGTTTTGTGATTGATATTATGAGACAGTACATATACTCTATGGAGCTAAACAGCTGATATAGATTTTGTTTACATAATTGTTGTAGTGGACTGTTTTTTAAGTTTTTAAGTTTTTAAGTTTTTAAGTTTTTAATGTTTTAATTAAGAGATTTTCTTACTAAGGGGTGGTATGAAAGGTCATGGTAGACTTAAGCTTCTCAAGGATTTTCAAGTAAATGATAGTAGCAATCAAAGAGCTTACTATTAAGGTCGGATAGTTTGTAGGCTTTAGTCATTTAGTTTTGGGCGACAATAGCAGAATTGGCGGAGTAATGGGAAAAGATGGTAAAGGTATTTCTAAACGGAAGTTTGGGGTGACAGATGTTACTTATGCTGGTAGTAATGTAATAAATTTAGGTTCGGCAACTAATGATGCAGGTAGTCATGTCTTTCTTGATGAGGTGAGTTATCAGCAAGTTAGTCAATTACGAGGCTATGAAGCCCCTGTTAATGTCGTCCTTGTGTGTGATATGTATGAACAGTCAAGCTACACTTATTTAGAGTATCTTG
>CAYNGN010000002.1:16058-26812 GCA_964396615.1 uncultured Thiothrix sp.
GCACACAAACGCTTATGTTAAATGTTGATGTTAATTTTATCCTTTCTGATTGGGATTCTTCAGTTAATATCTTATCGTTTATTGGTGAATTACGTGATAGGGTGTTTTTAGAGTTGGGTGTTTCGTCAATATTAGAAGAACTTTATGATGAAGACTTACTGCATATTCAATTTCAAATAGAAGATCATATTGGTGTTTGTGTTGAAGAAGTGCTTACCCCTTTTATTGCGCAATTATCAAAATTTCATCAAGACATTATTCGTGATATTGATACAAGTTTCCTCTTAGAGCGCAAAAAAATTCATCGAAAAATTTGTTTGCCTGAAGGCTCTGGGCATGTAAGTGGTACATTGTTACATTTTTTGGTTTACATCTTATCACGACGTTTTGATGAGCATATTATGCTGACATCAATAACCCAAAGAGCTAATTCTGTTGTCTTTTCTGTTGAGTTTTCGGCGCATTATAAAAGTAAAGTGTTAACGGCGATTAGTGATTATGCTGAAGTTTTAACGGGGGAAAGAAGAGCTGAGGATTTTTTTGCTGCGCCTGTTTCATTGACTAAGTTTAATCATATTTTGAAGACGATTAGTTATAAAGACCCCTTTGATGTAGTGAGTGATTGTGTTGATCCTGAGCAGCTTTATATGGCTGATAATGACCTGTTAAAACTAAAGCAAAGAGTGGGTAAAGGACTATTATGCACATCCTCACTGATGACTGAAAAAAAGGTGCGGCATTTTAGCTAAACATTACTCATAACAATTATTTTCATAACCATAATACTATGGTGAATCCCCCTTCTTTTTGTATGATTCAGCATCCTCTTCTTGTCTTGACGAATATCAATGTCTGGATGGTGAATACGACCCATGTTGATGCACAAGCAAGTGGCAATAAATTCTATAAGTTAATGCCTAATATTGAGTATGCTAAGCAACATGCTTTTGAACGTTTGTTAAGTTTTGGTGGTGCTTATTCTAATCATATCCATGCTTTAGCATTGTCTGCACAGGCTCATAACCTTCATTCAGTAGGTATTATTAGGGGTGAGGTGGCTTATGCAGCGAATCCAACTTTGTGTGATGCTAAACGTGCGGGAATGGAATTAGTTTTTGTTAGTCGAGAGGAGTATCGTTTACGTGATGATGCTGTTTATTTGGGGGATTTACAAAAACGCTACCGTCATACTTTTATTATTCCTGAAGGTGGATCAAATGCACTTGCAGTAAAAGGCTGTCGTTGTTTAATGCAGCAAATTAATGATTCGTTATCCGTGGACTCTGTCGCTGTTGCCTGTGGCACAGGAGGAACGTTTGCAGGCTTGGTAACGGGTGTTAAACCAGTACAAACGGTATTTGGGTTTTCGGTGTTAAAGGATGCATCGTTAGCGTCACGGGTGGCTGATTATTTGCAACAGGCAAATGGTATGAAAAATTCAACAGGTTCAACTAATTCACACAAAATTGTTGATGCTGCTTATGGAGGGTATGCAAAACTTAATGTTGAATTGCTTGATTTTATTATGGACTGGCTAGAGCAAACAGGGGTTTTATTAGACCCTATTTATACCAGTAAAATGTGTAAACGCCTGTTTGAGATGATACGTGAAGGAGATATAAAACCACACACTAGGCTTGCGATTGTTCATTCGGGAGGTTTGCAGGCATGGCGAGGGATGAAAGAGCGGGTTATTCGTTTAAAGGGTGAGTGTTTTTGGGGACGTATTGAGGGGTTATTATAATGATGCTTCCATTTGTTGTAATACGTTCACGATAGCGGCTGTTAAATGAGCAAGTTCCTCATCAGTAATAATATAAGGCGGCATAATATAAACAAGCTTTCCAAAGGGTCGTACCCAGACACCTTGTTCAATAAATCGTGGTTGAATCCATGCCATATCCACTGGGTTTTTTAGTTCAACAACGCCTATAGCGCCTTTTACACGCACGTCTTGTGTCATGGATAGTTGTTTACAAGGGGCTAATCCTTGCTCCATTTGTGTGGCAATATGTTGAATGCGTTGTTGCCATGGTGAAGTAAGGAGCAACTCAATACTGGCGTTAGCAACACTACATGCTAATGGGTTTGCCATAAAGGTAGGACCATGCATAAGCACGCCATTACCATCAGCACTAATCCCTTCAGCAACTTGTGTGCTTGCAAGCGTAGCAGCCAGTGTCATATAGCCACCTGTCAGTGCTTTACCAACAGTCATAATATCGGGTTCAATGTCTGCTTGTTCATAGGCAAATAAAGTACCTGTACGTCCAAAGCCTGTGGCTATTTCATCAAAGATTAATAGAACATGATAGTCATCACACAACTGACGCAGTTGTTGTAAATACTCAGGGCAGTAAAAGCGCATACCGCCTGTGCCTTGAACGATAGGTTCGAGGATAATAGCTGCAATCGTGTGTTGATGTTGTTCGAGTTGGATGTGTAATGCTGCTATGTTTGTGGTGACCCCCTTGTTTGTTGCCTGACAGCTTGGAGCATCCGCAAAAAAATGCTTACTTAGTGTGCCTGTGAATTTCTCGTGCATACCGGTGACAGGGTCGCAAACAGCCATTGTGGCAAAGGTATCGCCATGATAGCCATTGCACACGGTTAATAGCTTGTTTTTTTCTTTTTTGCCTTGTCCATGCCAATACTGTAATGCCATTTTAATGGCAACTTCAACCGCAATAGAGCCTGAGTCAGCAAAAAACACATGCTGAAGCCTATCGCAGGTTATTGCAATGAGTTTTTTTGCCAGACGGATTGCAGGTTCGTGCGTTAAGCCGCCAAACATGACATGGGACATATTACTGACTTGATCAAGTATCGCTTGATCTAAATCAGGCTGTTGATAGCCATGAATGGCTGACCACCATGAAGCCATGCCATCAACTAAGGTCTGACCATTTGCCAATTGTAAATAAACGCCTTTAGCGCTACTTACAGGGTAAGTGGGGAGTGGGTTGAGCATACTGCTATAAGGATGCCAGATATGCTGGCGGTCGATTTTTTCCCAGTCAGAAGGAAAAGAGGAAGGCGTGTCCATATGCTCGTTTCCATGTTGTTATTGTGAAGCTTCGTCAGGTTCAAGTGTAGATGAGATGATTAAAGTATGAATGACATGCGTGTTCTCGAAGTATACTTTATAGTTACCATATGTCCATACGGATATGAGTGGGTTACGTTTTGTTACTTTTCCTGAATGAGTGTACTTATTTGATGGCTGACCATATTTTTGCAATACGGTTTGCTTGCTCATGCCAGATATTGGTGTGTTTTCTTGTGTCATGACGCTTGGAGCGTCATCAATTAATAATACATCAGCTTGTGCACTGAGTGGCAACATAACCAATAGAGGAAGTAGTCTTGTTTTTATTTTCATGGGTACGACCTTCAAGAATTAGGAGGTAAATAGCAGTAATAATAGAAAGGGGTAATGGTAATTGATAAGGATAACGGTATATAATCGCCAACCATGTTTAAACCATTAGCGTTATTCGTTGGTTTGCGTTATATACGTTCCAAACGCGATAATCATTCCATTTCTTTTATATCGTTGGCCTCAATGATTGGCATAACATTGGGTGTGCTTGTCTTAATCACGATTGTTTCTGTTATGAATGGATTTCAAAGTGAACTCCGCAGCAGAATACTCGGAATGGTTGCGCATGTCACGGTATCAGAGATAGGTGGCACAAAAGGTCAGGTAAGCGATTGGCAAGCGTTGCAAAAAACCTTAAGCAGTCAGCAAGGCATTATTGGTGCAGCACCTTATATCGAAAAACAAGTCATGATTAGCAGTGAGTATGGCACACCACAAGGTGTGTTATTGCAAGGTATTGCACCAGAGTTTCAAGATACAGTGAGTGATGTAAATGCGCCAAAGCATATGGAGAAGGGTAACTTCTCTGCCTTAGCCCCCCGTCATTATGGTATTGCTTTAGGAGTAGGATTGGCGCAACGGCTTAATGTGACTTTGGGCGATAAAGTAACCGTTATTTCACCACAAGCGAAAGTTACTCCTGCGGGGCTTATTCCGCGTATGAAGCGTTTTACGGTTGTGGCACTTTATCGTCTACGTTTACAAGATTACGACAGTTCTACTGCCTTTATTCACTTAGAAGATGCGGGTCGCTTGTTCAAAATGAAAGGCAAGGCAGGTGGTGTACGTGTTAAGTTGGATGATCTATTTCAGAGCGATGCAATGGCGATACAGTTGCAAAAAACGTTAGGTGTTGATTTTAAAGTAAAAAGCTGGACAGAAGATAATGCCAGTTTATTCCATGCGTTTAGAATGGAAAAAATAATGATGTTTATTGTTTTGGGGCTTATTATTTTAGTTGCATTGTTTAATTTAGTTGCTTCGTTAATCATGATGGTGAAAGACAAACAGGCTGATATTGCTATTTTGCGTACGCAGGGTATGTCGGCAAAACAGGTGGCACGGGTATTTATTATTCAAGGCAGTATTATTGGGATTGTTGGAACTCTGCTGGGTGTTTTTTTAGGCGTGTTGCTGGCTAGTAATATAGAAAGTATTGTACCTGTGATAGAGCAACTCATTGGGCAAAAATTTTTTGCTGAAGATGTGTTTTATATTACCGAAGTTCCCTCAGAAGTACATGTTGATGAAGTGATCTTAATTGCAGTACTCTCGCTTATTTCTTCATTATTAGCGACTATTTATCCTGCCTATCGAGCAGCAAGTATTCAACCCGCTGATTCCCTACGTTATGAATAAAGGGGTAAATCGTTATGTTTAAACCGTTAGATGTTTTTATTGGTCTGCGTTATACCCGTTCACGTCGTCAAGGTGCGTATGTCTCGTTTATTGCCTTGGCTTCTATGGTAGGCATTGCACTTAGTGTTTTAGTGCTTATTACGGTGCTATCTATTATGAATGGCTTTGAGCAAGCCTTTCGTGAGCGTGTACTAGGGATGGCATCTCATGTAACAGTATCCGCTGAAAACAATGAAATTTTTGCGTGGCAGGAGATGCGTAAGACGTTGTTAGCATTTCCGAATGTTACAGGTATTGCGCCTTTTATTGATAAGCAAGTCATGCTGAATGTTAATGGTGAAGTGAGAGGGGCTAGTCTACAAGGCATTTTACCTGAGTATCAACAAACGGTAGGTACGATTGAACAACATATGACGGGGCGTTTTGAGGATTTAAAGGCAGGAGGGTATGGCATTATCCTTGGGCAAACATTGGCAGAAGATCTTGGCTTGAAAGTGGGTGATGATGTAACCTCAATGAGTTTACGCAATTTGTCATTAGAAGGCGGTGAGTTACCCATATTAAAAGAATTTAAAGTACTGGGCACCTTCAAATTGGATATGAAGTTATTTGATAGCACAATGGCGTTTATTCATCTGAAAGATGCCGCTGATATGCTGGAAATGGAACAGCGTGTATCAGGTTTGCGTTTACAGTTAGATGATATGAATCAAGCCCCTGCGGTGAGTGCGATTATTTATGATAGCGCGGCACCAGGCACATGGATTATTGACTGGACGCGTCAATATCGCCCTTTCTTTAAAGCATTACAAACACAAAAGACCATGTTTTTCTTTATTTTGGTTATGTTAGTTGCTGTGGCAGCTTTTAATTTGGTATCAACAATGGTGATGATGGTGACGGATAAAGACGGTGACATTGCTATCTTACGCACTCAAGGGTTGTCGCCGAGTAAAGTTATGCGTATTTTTATGGTACAAGGAAGTCTCATTGGTGTTTTTGGAACCTTTTTTGGAGTTGTTTTGGGCGTGTTATTGTCATTAAATATTGAGATTATTGTACCCATTATTGAACGTCTATTAGGGATGCCATTGATGTCAGAAGATGGGTTTTTTATTAATAAAATAAAAGGCGCAATAGAAATTGGCGATATTATATTGATTGCAGGCAGTACGTTGCTATTGTCTTTATTAGCGACACTTTACCCTTCTTGGAAAGCATCAAAAGTACAGCCAGCAGAGTCGTTACGTTATGAATGATACTAATCAACAGCAGTGTGTGATTGATTGCCAAGCCGTTACCAAAAGTTTTCGTGAAGGAGACCTAAATGTCGATGTATTAAAAGGCGTAAGTTTATCTGTTTCGACAGGAGAGAAAATAGCGATATTAGGTACATCAGGCAGTGGAAAAAGTACTTTGTTACATATTCTTGGTGGACTTGATTTGCCTAGTGAAGGCAAAGTTGTGATTCAAGGTAATGATGTGGCTGCTTTATCAGATGCTGAGCGTGGTAGGTTAAGAAATAAAACCTTAGGATTTATTTATCAGTTTCATCATTTATTGTCTGAGTTTACCGCATTAGAAAATGTTGCTATGCCATTACTGATTGGTGATGTTAGTGTTGCTGAGGCAAAAGAAAGAGCGGCTAGTATGCTGCAAAAAGTCGGTTTGGATCATCGTCTTGAACATAAACCTGCTCAGCTTTCAGGTGGAGAAAGGCAACGTGCTGCGATTGCCAGAGCGTTGGTGACTCACCCACGTGCTGTACTCGCTGATGAACCAACAGGCAACTTAGACCGTCAGACTGCGGATAGTATTTTTGCTTTGATGCAGGAGTTAAATGAAGAGCTGGGGATTTCTTTGATTGTGGTGACCCACGATTTAGCACTCGCTGATCGTATGGATCATATTTACCAGTTAACGGATGGGGTTTTGGTCGTAGAATAAAGAAATACTATGATGAATCACTAGCTCATTTAGTGATTTATTTAGCTATTGATTTTTTGCTTTATGGGTGGTTTTTTATGGGAGAATCTTTTCTGGCAGCGATAGTCCCATTGTTTAAGAATAAAGGCGCGCCAAGCAACACGAACACTAATATAGCCTACTATAGAAGAAAGGGTACTGAGGACTAAAGAGCCTAATAGCAGCGGTTGCCATGAATGTTTTAGTGTATTGCTAACCCATTCAATACTAAATGAAAAATGTATTTCTTCACTCGGTAAATTAAGTAGCCATGCACCAACATGATAGGCAAAATAAAACATGGGTGGAATGGTAATTGGGTTAGTGATAAAGACTAAGACCACTGAAAGAGGAAGGTTTGCTGATAGCATAATAGCCAGTAGTGCAGCAAGAATCGTTTGAAAAGGGATAGGAATCCACATACAAAATAAACCAATAGCCACTGCTTTCGCAACGGATCGACGGTTTAAATGCCAAAGGCTTTGTCGGTGTAATTGATTCCCTAAAAATCTTAATGTGCTGTTATTACGAAAGTAATCAGCATTGGGGACATGGCGTTTTATAAATTTCCTAGGCATTTTTCAGTTTTATTAAATAGGGCTAAACGTAAACGTTAGGTTGATATGGTTTCCATAGCATTCGGTTTTCTACTAGGAGTAGTGATATTACAGCAATCAGTCAGTTTGCCGCCTAGTGTATGGAGTATTGCACTTGTGTTTTGCTTACCAGCTCTATTTCTATTTTGGAAGTATCGCTTTTTTTGGGCATTGTGCATTGGATTTTTATATGCGCTTATACCAAGTGAGCAACGTTTAGAAGCTCGTATAATGCCACAACTAGAAGGCAATGATCTCATAGTTAAGGGGTCTATTCAGAGTATACCTGATAAGAGGGGGAAAGACTGGAGATTTCAACTACAAATTAATGAGGCAAAGACCGCGAATAAATCATTAGATGCGTCAGCGTTAAAGGGACTTATTAAACTCAATTGGTATCAAGGCAAGCATACACTGCATGCAGGTGAAACATGGGAACTTCGTGTACGGTTAAAGCAACCTAATGGTTTTAGTAATCCGCAGGGTTTTGATTATGAAAAATGGTTGTTTCATCAAGGCATTATTGCAACAGGTTATGTACGAACCTCAATTGAGAATAAAAAATTAGCCGATGCGCCTGTTTATTCAATTAATGCCTTGCGAGAAAAAATTCTAACACGAATTGGGGCAGTGCTTGGTGATAACAATGCATTGGGTGTTATCAGTGCATTATCAGTTGCGGAGCGTCGTGATATAAGTGATGCACAATGGTTGCTGTTTCGACAAACAGGTACGAATCATTTGATTGCGATTTCAGGCTTACATATTGGTATGGTGGCAGGATTTGGCTTTTTTCCTATTCTGCTTATCTGGTGGTTGTTCCCCTCGTTATATCTACGTTTGCCCGTGCGTATTGCTGGAAGCATGGTAGGCGCGTTATTTGCCATAAGCTATGCATTGTTGGCAGGTTTTACACTTCCCACACAGCGTGCATTAATAATGGTTTTGCTAGTATTGTTTGGTTTGTTGGTGAAACGGTATTATTCAGGCATTACTATTTTGTCGTTTGCCATGATACTGGTTTTATTATTTGACCCTTTGGCTACATTGTCATCTGGGTTTTGGTTGTCTTTTTTGGCGGTTGGCTTGATTTTATGGTTTGTAAATCGACGATTGAAAAAACCGCGTTTTGCTATTTTAGGCGTGCAGCTTGCATTATCAATGGGCATGTTGCCATTGACACTGGCGTTATTTGGTAGTAGTTCACTATCTTCACCATTAGCTAACCTTATTGCAATTCCTTGGGTATCCATTGTTGTTGTGCCATTGACACTTTTATCAATAGTAATGCTTTTCGTTTTGCCTGTTGTGGGGGAGTGGCTACTGCATTTTGCAGCGGGTAGTGTGGAGTTGTTATTACAAGGTCTAAGCTATTTAGTACACCCTTCCTTGATGCTTCAGATGCCAGAAGTGCCTGCTGAGCTGCTTTTTTTAGCGTTTACTGGCTTCTTATGGTTATGGTTTCCCTCAGGTTTTCCTGCACGTTGGTTAGGTGGGGTTTTATTACTTCCAGCTATTTTATATCAGCCTAAGGTTATTGAAAAAAATGCTTTTGACTATCACCTGCTTGATGTTGGACAAGGATTGGCCTCTATTGTACAGACTCGTCATCACACCTTAATTTATGATGCAGGCCCACGTGTAGGGGCTTCATTTGATACAGGGAAATTGGTTGTTATTCCTTTTTTACGAGCGAAGGGTATTAAACATATTGATATGATGATGATTTCGCATGGTGATATTGATCATCGTGGTGGAGCGAATTATATTGCGGCGAATATTGCTATTGATAGCATTATAAGTAGTGAGATAACTCTTTTGTCACAACAACTTCAGCGTCCTGTTACTGCTTGTGAGCAAGGTCTGAAATGGGTATGGGATGGTGTGTTATTTGAAGTGCTTCATCCGACAAAAAAATGGCGGAAAAACGTGCGGCACAATGATAATAATAAATCGTGTGTTTTACGAGTGAGTAATGAACATCACCGTTTGTTGCTGACGGGTGATATCGAAAAAGAAGCTGAAATTAGTTTGCTTAAACAATCGGGTGATCAATTAAAAGCGGATGTTATGCTTATTCCGCATCATGGCAGTAAAACTTCATCACAGCAGGTGTTTATTGATGCGGTTCAGCCACAACTTGCATTAGCAGGAACAGGTTATCGTAATCGTTTTTATTTTCCTAAAAAAAGGATTGTGGAACGTTATTATAAAAAAAATATTAAGGTATTACATACTGCTAATGAGGGGGCTATTTCATTGTATTTTCTAGCAAATCCAGATGAGTACAAGGTGGTTGTTTCTCGAAAAAAACAACGTCGATACTGGAGTCGTGAAGAATATAAGTAGCTGATTTAGTTTTTGTTTGATTAATTTAATTATAAAAATAACTAATTAATAATATAAAATAATAGTTCTTATTATAGTAATAATTTTATTTAATGATAAACTAATGGAACTACTAAAGTAGGTAGGGAGCCTAAAGAATAGAGTAGTGTGTTATTGCGATTGTATGTAGACTGGAGATTAACATCCATTAAACAAGTCTATTAAACAATCGAATTTATTTTTAATGAGCACAATTTGGGGGTTTGAAATGAGAAAAAAAAATATAGTGGGATTAAGTATTATTGTTTTATTGCTACTTAATGTTGCCGTGACAGTTGCAACAATTACAAAGACTGATCTTAGTGCAACTGTTGAAGAAAAGCTATACGCAATGGATGACTAAGGTTTTTAATCTAGTCATTTAATGTTGCTGTACCAAAACAACGAGAGAAAATTAAAAAATAAATATGGGGTTTCTCTCGTTACTAAAATTATTCAAAAATATCAGTGAGCGTTTTTATTAATGCTTGCATTTCCTCTTGCGTACCAATCGTAATTCTTAAATATTCATCAATTCTTGCACTGTTAAAATATCGCACTAAAATATTTCTCTCTTTTAGCTGTTGATAAAGTATTTCAGCAGTATAACCTGTTGGTGGTTTAGCAAAGATAAAATTAGCCTGTGAAGGAATAATAATAAAACCAAGATTAGCTAATTGCTCATGTGTCCATGTGCGCGATTGGATTATTTTCTGCCGTGAGGTTTCAAAGGATTCGCTATCATTGATAGACGCTGTTGCGCCTGCAATTGCTTCTCGTCCTAGGGGATAAGAGTTAAAGGAGTTTTTTACTCGTTCCAGTCCTTCAATAAGTGCTGCTGAGCCAATAGCAAATCCAACACGTAGTCCTGCCAGTGAACGTGACTTTGAAAACGTTTGTATCACTAATAAATTATCATATTTTTTCGTCAGTGGTGCGGCACTTTCAGCACCAAAATCAACATAGGCTTCATCAACAGCAATAACTGAATGCGGATGTTGTTGTAATAGCTTTTCAATGCTTGTTAATGTGACGGCTTTTCCTGTTGGTGCATTAGGATTGGGGAAAATAATTCCACCATTGTC
>CAYNGN010000003.1:0-23563 GCA_964396615.1 uncultured Thiothrix sp.
TGGAGCCATCATGCCATGAGTAATAAAACTAACCACACCATGATAATGATGGGATATCGCACCAATTAATGCCTCAGGATTACCAACACCTCCAATTGCACCCTTAAAGAAATCTCCCATAACCATAGGATCAATAAAATAACCACTGATCACGGCAGGTATTGCCAAGGCAATTAACGGTATCTTTACCACTAAAGGTGATTCATGCAAATGCTCTTTGGTATGTTTATCCATTCGTTCCTCACCATGAAACACAAGGAAGAACATACGGAAACTATAAAAGGCAGTAACAAAAACCCCCATCAGCACTAATACGTAAGCAAAACCAGCTCCAGGTATATGCGACATATGTACGGCTTCAAGAATCAAATCTTTAGAGAAGAAACCTGAAAAACCAGGAAAACCAATCAATGCCAAAGAACCAATCAATGACGTCCAATACGTGATTGGCATGTATTTCTTCAAGCCCCCCATTTTGCGCATATCTTGCTCATGATGCATGGCAATAATAACGGAACCTGCGGCAAGGAACAGCAAGGCTTTAAAGAAGGCATGGGTCATTAAATGAAAGATAGCAGCACTATAAGTAGACGCACCTAAAGCAACCGTCATATAACCAAGCTGTGACAAGGTTGAATAAGCAACAACCTTTTTAATATCATGCTGAATAATGCCAATCAAGCCCATAAAGAAGGCGGTAATTGAACCAATAATCAAAATCACACTGAGAGCTGTCACACTGAACTCATACAAAGGTGACATCCGTGCAACCATAAAGATCCCCGCCGTTACCATGGTTGCGGCATGGATTAAAGCAGAAATCGGTGTCGGACCTTCCATCGAGTCAGGCAACCACACATGTAAGGGGACTTGTGCTGACTTACCCATTGCTCCTACAAATAATAATAAACAAGCAACGGTTATTACTGACCATTCCGTATTGGCAAAAATGCTCATTTTAGTATTGGCTAACTCAGGCGCTTTATTAAATACTTCAACATAGTCCATTGAGTTAAAATACATTAGCACCGTCGCAATCCCCAGCAAAAAGCCGAAATCACCGACACGATTCACTAAAAACGCCTTCATATTCGCATAAATAGCCGTATCACGTGTAGACCAAAAACCAATCAATAAATAAGAAACCAAACCAACAGCTTCCCAGCCAAAGAAGAGCTGCATAAAGTTATTTGACATCACCAGCATCAACATAGAGAAGGTGAATAAAGAGATATAGCTAAAAAAGCGTTGATAACTATTATGCCCAACGAGACTGCCCTCTGGCCAATTCTCCTCATCATGCTCCATATAACCAATAGTGTAGACATGCACCATTAATGAAACGAAGGTGACCACCAACATCATCATTACCGTTAAATTATCGATCATAAAACCAACATGAAAAGCAATACCTTTTACTGCAGCCCATGTATAGATATTTTCATTATAGGTATTATCACCTAAAACAATATGCGTAAATGCTACAACTGAGAACAAAAAAGCAACCGAAACACCTGCAATAGTAACGGTATGCGCAGCTTGCCGCCCAATTCGCCCGCCAAATAAGCCAGCCACCACCGCACCCAATAGAGGTGCAAGAGGTATAGCAAGATAAACAAATTCCATTGCACTCATCCTTTCAACATATCCAGTTCTTGCACATTGATCGTGCCACGATTACGGAACAACACCACCAAAATAGCAAGACCAATCGCTGCTTCTGCCGCTGCAACAGTAAGAATAAAGAAGACAAAGATTTGCCCACTTAAGTCGCCATTGAAGTAGGAAAAAGCAATGAAATTAATATTGACTGCAAGCAACATTAACTCAATACACATTAATAAAATAATTAAGTTTTTGCGGTTAATAACCATTCCCGCAACACTGATAGAGAAAAGCAACGCACTCAAAATCAGTACATGAGATAAAGGAACCATAATTACTCTCCCACCTTTCCTTCAGATTTCATTTTCACCAGACGAACACGATCATCACCTTTTTGAACACGTACTTGTAACGACGGATTTTGTGATTTTGAACGCGAACGTTTCCGATGGGTTAACACAATTGCCGCAATCATGGCTACCAATAAAATAACAGCAGCAATTTCAAATGGATAAACATATTGTGTATACAACACTTCACCCAATGCCTTGGTATTATCATAATCGGCAGGGGCAGGTTGTGGCATTGGCTTATCAAGTGTGTCTGAGGTTAATACCAAGATCATTTCTGCGGCAATCGCCACCGCCACCAAAATACCAACGGGCAAATAACGCATAAAGCCTTCGCGTATAACCTCCAAGTTGATATCCAGCATCATAATGACAAACAGGAACAGCACCATCACAGCACCCACATAAACCAGTATTAACACTACACCCAGAAATTCTGCTTCCATCATAATCCATGTGGCAGACGTGCTAAAAAAGGCGAGAATCAAAAAGAGTGCCGCATAAACAGGATTACGCACTGTTACCACACTAATAGCAGCTGCTATCAGTACCGTGGCGAATAAATAAAATACAACTTGCTCAAAACCCATAATAACAATAGCTCCTAAGCTTAACGGTATGGCGCATCAGCGGCTTTATCTTTGGCAATCATTGCTTCATGCTTATCACCAAAGGCTAATAGTTTTTCTTTCGTCATAATATTTTCACCGCGCTCTTCAAAGTGATACTCAAATATTTTTGTCTCAACAATGGCATCAACAGGACACGCTTCTTCACAAAAACCACAATAAATGCATTTGAACATATCAATGTCATATTGCGTAGTACGTCTTGTACCATCATCACGTTCTTCAAGGTCAATGGTAATTGCCAATGCGGGGCAAACGGCTTCACATAATTTACAAGCGATACAACGCTCTTCACCATTGGGATAGCGACGCAATGCATGATGCCCCCGAAAACGAGGTGAAATAGGTGTTTTTTCTTCAGGGTATTGTATGGTTACTTTCTTACTAAAAAGATGCGTCCCCGTCACCTTCAATCCTTTAAATAGCTCCAATAAAGCGAACGATTTAAAGTAATGCTTCATATTTGCAATCATAATCAACTCCTCATGATAACCATGGTTTCCAGCCTAAAGCGATAGCAGCCCCTTCCAGAAATATCCACACTAAGGTTACAGGTATAAAAATTTTCCATCCCAAACGCATAATTTGATCATAACGATAACGTGGGAAAGTAGCACGGAACCAGAAATAGAGGAAAATAAAGAAGGCTGTTTTTAATAATAACCAATGCACGCCATTGCCAAAGAACAAGCCTATAACAGGCAAGTCAATAAGGAAATCAAGCCCCTGAAAAGGTGATAACCACCCCCCTAAAAATAATATGCCCGATAAGGTTGAAACCATTAACATACTGGCATATTCAGCGAGGAAGAATAAGGCAAATGCAATGCCTGAATATTCAACATGGAAACCAGCAACAATCTCTGATTCACCTTCAGCGACATCAAATGGCGCACGATTCGTTTCAGCAACGCCTGAAATAAAGAATATGGCAAGCAAACCGAATAAAGGCCAAACAAACCAATCGGTTATATTACCTGACTGTGCTTTAATAATATCATTCAGATTCAAGCTGCCTGCCGCCATAAGAACACCAACCAAGGCGAACCCCATGGCTATTTCATACGAAACAACCTGAGCGCCCGCACGAAGTGAGCTCAAAATAGCATACTTAGAATTAGAGGCCCAACCTGCCAAAATAATGCCAAAAACATCCAGTGAGGCAATCGCTAGAATAAATAATAAACCTACATTAATGTCAGCTAAAATCATTGTTTCCGAAAAAGGCACAACCGCCCAAACGATTAATGCAGGTGCCAATGCTAACAAGGGTGCAATATAGAAAACGGCAACATTTGCTTCTGTTGGCTGAATAATCTCCTTAAACATCAGCTTGACGGTATCAGCAATCGGTTGCAGCCAGCCTTTTGGCCCTACTCTATTGGGACCAAGACGATCTTGCATATAACCAATAACTTTACGTTCAGCATAAGTGGTGTAAGCAACAGCAAGAATTAATGGCAGAATAATCGCCACAATTTTCAATAAGATAACAATAAGAATCTGTAACCATTCAGGCACAAAACCCCAAATGGAAGCAAAAAATCCCATTAGCTTCCTCCCTGAACAGTAACATGACCATGAGATGCACCCAGCACCACTGCCTTACTGGTTGCTAACAACATATGCATACAACCTTCAGGTATTAAGGGATCTTCAACCAAACTCATCACCACACGACCATCGCCTTGCTGTACCACCACTGATTCTGCACCCGATAGACCTAACTTCTGTGTATCAGTAGGGTTAATACGCACTGCATCACGCGTGATAGAAAATGTCTTTTGTAACGCGGTTGCTCTTCGCACGAGAGAGTCACCTGAGTACATATGTACTGAACCAATTCGCTGTAAAGTCGAATCCTCTTGTGCTGCTTCTGCAAACACAGAAAAATCATCTAACTCATCAAAATGTCGTGTATTATCCGCATTCATAGCAATGGATTGATTAAATTCATCAAGCACCTCTTTGCTACTCATATACTCAAAACCATCAACATCAAGTACACCGCCTAAAACACGCAACACACGCCAGCCAGGTTTTACATCTACGGGTGCTTTTGCAACACCACGAAAACTTTGCTGCTTGCCTTCAGCATTAATATACGTTCCAGAGGTTTCAGCAAACGTCGAAATCGGCAGTAATATATCGGCAGAAGCACGTAACTGTTCGCTAGCAAAAGGGGTAAAGGCAATGACCTTAGCATGCTCCATGGCAGCCATCGCTTTTTGTGGGTCATCACAATCAAAAGCAGGCTCTACATCAAATAACACAATGGTTTTTAACGCAGACATCAGCATATCAGCACTATGCAAACCTTCTGTTTCTGTAGCAACACCGCCCACTAGACGATGCGGTACTATGCCTGTTAACCATGCACCAACTGTATTCGCTGCCTCAGGTAAGTAAGAAAGCGTTGCATCAACATTATTTGCCAAGCCAGCACTCAATGCACGAAGTTGTGAAAATGCAGGATGTTGTACAGCTTGATTTCCTAACAATACGACGGTATTACCAGCTGTCTTTAAGGTCTTAGCAATCGCTTTTTCTTGCTCATCAGCAGCAGACGTTAAGGGTGATAACGCTTCAGGCACATCACCTGTCGCACGAATCATTTTTCCAAGCACATGAACCATTGCCAACGGATCAACAATAACTTCATGCTCAAGTGGATAGTTAAAATCAACAGGAGTGCTACTTAGTACACTCACTTTTGCACCTTTTAAAGCAGCCTTACGCAACCAATGGTTTGCCATGGGTTGATCATGGCGAATATCAGCCCCCACTAAGAGAATCGCATCAACATTTTCTAATTCATTAATCGCCATACCCAACCATGGATATTGTGGCTCTTTACCTTGATCAGAAAAATCAGTTTGGCGTAAACGATGGTCAATATTATTAATGCCTTTAGCACGCATTAATTTCTGTAATAAATACAATTCTTCGGTTGTTGCACGCTGCGAGGCTAAAACACCAACATCATCAGCAGCCACCGCATTTAACTGTTCAGCAACCAATTCTAAAGCATTGTCCCAATCAACCGTACGCCATTTACCCTCGCTTTTTACCATCGGCTGTAATAAACGATCATCGGAAGTAAGACCTTGATAACTAAAACGATCACGATCTGATAGCCAACACTCATTAATGGCAGTGTTCTCACGAGGAACAACACGCATTACCTCATTTCTAAAGGTATGCATATTAATATGCGAACCCAAACAATCATGCGAAGCAATAGAGGGATACTGACTCACTTCCCATGCACGCGCTCTATAGCGTGAAGGCTTAGCGGTTAATGCACCGACAGGACAAATATCAATAATATTGCCTGATAATTCAGAGGTTAGGCTTTTCTCAACATACGTTCCAATAGCCATTGTTTCGCTACGGCCTGTTGCCCCCATCTCACGCAGACCTGCAATTTCCTCACCAAAACGCACACAACGTGTACACTGTATGCAGCGCGTCATTTCAGTGGAAATTAACGGCCCAATGTCTTTATCAATAACAACCCGTTTGACTTCCTTGTAGGACGAACTATTCGCACCATGTTGTTGTGAGATATCTTGCAATTCACATTCACCACCTTGATCACAAATAGGGCAATCTAAAGGATGATTAATCAGCAGAAACTCCATAATCGCTTTTTGTGCGGATACGGCTTTTACTGAATGGGTCAATACCTTCATACCATCATAAATGGGTGTTGCACAAGCGGGCATAGATTTAGGCGCTTTCTCCACCTCAACTAAACACATGCGACAGTTAGCAGCCACTGACAGCTTATCATGGTAGCAAAAACGTGGAATGTGAATCCCTTGTTCATCAGCAACCTGAATCAGCATCGTGCCTGCTTTCGCTTGGATTTCTTTGCCGTTTATTTCTAAGGTGACGTGTTTATCACTCATACCTTAAGCGCCCTCAACCATGCTACAGCCATACTTGACATAGTATTCAAATTCTTCACGATAATGCTTAATAAAACTCCATACTGGCATTGCTGCCGCATCACCTAAAGCACAAATAGTTCGCCCTTCAATCTTACGTGCAACATCATCCAACTTATCAATATCCTCAAGAGTTCCTTGTCCATTGAGAATTCGCGTTAGCATACGGTAAAGCCAACCTGTGCCCTCACGACAAGGTGTACATTGACCACACGATTCAGAGTGGTAAAAACGTGAGATACGATGTAATACTTTAACCATATCAGTATGGTCATCCATCACCATCACCGCCCCCGAACCTAGATAGGAGCCTGCTGTTTGGATAGTATCGTAATCCATTGTGAGCTTCATCATTTCATCTGCGGGAAGAATAGGAACGGATGAACCACCAGGAATAACCGCTTTTAATTTTCTTCCCTTCCAAATACCACCCGCCATTTCAAGCAGTTCAGGAAAAGGCATTCCCATCGGTATTTCAAAGTTCCCAGGATTATTTAAGTGCCCTGAGACAGAAAAAAGCTTTTCTCCCCCCGAACCTTCCACGCCTAAATCAGCAAACCACTCACCACCTTTTCGCAAAATAACAGGAATAGAAGAAAGTGTTTCTGTGTTATTAATCGTGGTCGGACGACCATATAAACCATAGCTCGCTGGGAAGGGCGGTTTGAAACGTGGCTGACCCTTTTTACCTTCCAAAGACTCTAAAAGTGCAGTTTCTTCACCACAAATGTAAGCACCTGCGCCTAGCGCACCGTACAGATCAAAATCAATACCACTTCCCTGGATATCACGCCCTAACAGTCCTGCTTCATAAGCCGCAGCAACCGCCATTTCAAAATGCTCAGACGGCTCGTCCATAAACTCGCCACGCATATAGTTATAGCCAATAGTCGCTCCAATCGAATAGCCTGCTATCGCCATACCCTCGACTAACGCGTGTGGATTAAAACGCAAAATATCACGGTCTTTACACGTACCTGGCTCTGATTCATCAGAGTTACAGACAATGTACTTTTGCCCTGGCATCTCTCTGGGCATAAAGCTCCATTTCAAACCTGTGGGGAAACCAGCACCACCCCGTCCACGTAACCCAGAGGCTTTGACGGTATCAATAATATCGGTTGCAGGGGTTTTTTCGTTAAGAATTTTCTTCCATGATTCATACCCCCCTACTTTTAAATAGGATTCAAGCGTATGGGCTTGATCACCAAATTTTTTTGTTATAAAGCAAACTTGATCTACCATGATTAATCCAGCCCATCCAAAATTTCACTTACTTTATCAAGGGTTAGATCGGTGTAATAAACATGATCAACCTGCATCATTGGTGCCCCAGTACAGGCAGCGAGGCATTCCTCTTCAACTTTAAAGAAAAATTTCCCATCAGTGGTTGTTTCGCCCATTTTGATATCAAGCTTATTCTCAATGTACTCAACAATTTCATCAGAGCCACGCAATACACAGGAAACATTGGTACAAACCGAAATACTGTGTCGTCCTGCACATTTTTTATCTAATTCATACATCGAATAGAAACTAGCAACTTCGTAAACCGCAATTTCGTCTAAGCCCAAATAATCAGCAACAGCATCCATTTTTTCGACAGAAATATAGTGGTCTTCATGCATAACAGCACGTAGTGCCGCAAGCAATGCGGACTGTTTTTGATCATCAGGGAAGCGCTTTAGCCATTTATCAATATCATCACGCTCATGCCCTGTGAGCAAATCACTTTTACGCAGCATGGTTGTATTTTGTGCTTCACTCATTAACGATCTACCTCACCAAATACAATATCTTGTGTACCAATAATAGCAACCACATCCGCCAACATATGTCCTCTTGCCATTTCATCCATTGCTGAAAGATGAGCAAAACCTGGCGCACGCAATTTGACACGGTAAGGTTTATTAGAACCATCGGAAATCAAATAACAGCCAAACTCACCTTTAGGATGCTCAACCGCAGCATAAGACTCACCTTGCGGCAACGTATACCCTTCAGTTGCCAATTTAAAATGCTGGATCAGTGATTCCATACCTACCTTCATATCTGAGCGTGAAGGGGGTGCAACCGAACTGTCTTCCAACATGACCGAACCTGGGTTTTTCTTCAGCCAATCAACACATTGCTTAACAATATGATTAGACTGGCGCATTTCTTCCATACGAACTAAATAGCGATCATAACAATCACCATTAACACCAACGGGAATATCAAAATCCATTTTGTTATACATCGCATAGGGCTGTTTTTTACGCAAATCCCACTCAACACCAGAGCCGCGTAACATAGGCCCTGTAAAGCCTAGTTGTTTTGCCCGTTCAGGTGTAACAACACCAATACTCACTAAACGCTGCTTCCAAATACGGTTATCGGTCAATAGCGTTTCATATTCATCAACACAACTAGGGAAGCGCTGGGTAAAGTCATCAATAAAGTCCAGCACACTTCCATCACGACTGGCATTAAGACGTTTTACATCGGCTGTACTTTTCCATTTTGATGTTTCGTATTTAGGCATACTGTCGGGTAAGTCTCGATAGACACCACCAGGACGATAATAGGTTGCATGCAAACGCGCACCTGACACGGCTTCATACACATCCATCAAATCTTCACGCTCACGAAAAGCATAAAGGAACATGGTCATTGCTCCCACATCTAATCCATGTGCACCAATCCACATAAGATGATTCAAAATGCGGGTAATTTCATCGAACATGGTACGAATATAGCTTGCCCGCTCAGGTATTTTTATACCCAACAGGTTTTCTATACTCATTACATAAGCATGTTCATTACACATCATTGACACATAGTCCAAACGATCCATATAGCCAATACTTTGGTTATAGGGCTTGGATTCAACTAATTTTTCGGTACCACGATGCAGCAAACCAATATGTGGATCGGCCCGTTCAATCACCTAACCATTCATTTCTAACACAAGACGTAATACACCGTGTGCTGCGGGATGAGCGGGACCAAAATTAAGGGTAAAATTACGAATATCAGGCATTAATCATCACCTTCTACAGGCGTTGCAAACGCATGATCATCACGACGTATACGCGGAACCAGTACACGTGGTTCAATAGAAACAGGCTCATAAACAACCCGTTTTTTCTCTTCGTCATAACGCATTTCAACATTACCAATAAGAGGAAAGTCTTTACGGAAGGGGTGACCAACAAAACCATAATCAGTCAAAATACGACGTAAATCAGGGTGACCTGTAAACATAATTCCATAGAGGTCAAATGCTTCACGCTCATACCAATTGGCAGAACTCCACACATCAACGACTGAATCAACAACAGGGAAGTCATTATCATCACAATAAACACGTAGACGTATGCGTTGATTATGTTTAACTGACAATAAGTGGTACACAACCGCAAAGCGTAAGCCTTCAAAGTTTTTTTCAGGTAAATCATCACCAAAACTAAAACGTTCGACTCCTGTTGCTTCAACACCACGGCTGAAACCAGAGCTTGCCGTACTATCCCACTCAACATCACCAAATGCTAAATAGTCAACACCACAAAGATCAATCATAATTTCCATCGCGGTCTTTTCATCATTCAATAAAAAGAATGCGGTCTCTAATAAATTTGATGCGTTGACCTCAATAGTTAATTCATTAAAGGCTATCGATGAGTTTTCAACTTTATCAGCTAAGTTGGAGGCAATATGCGACGCGAGTTGTTCTAACTTATTTCCCATTCTGCATCCTTAGTCGATTCTAGCGATGGTATTAGTATTACGGATTTTATTTTGTAATTGAATAATACCGTAAATAAGTGCCTCTGCAGTTGGTGGACAACCTGGCACATAAATATCAACAGGCACGATACGATCACAACCACGTACCACTGCATAGGAATAGTGATAATAACCACCACCATTCGCACACGACCCCATCGATATAACCCAACGTGGTTCAGCCATTTGATCGTAAACTTTTCGCAGGGCAGGTGCCATTTTATTGGTTAGTGTCCCTGCTACAATCATCACATCTGATTGACGTGGACTGGGACGAAACACAATACCAAAACGATCAAGATCGTAACGGGATGCTCCCGCTTGCATCATTTCAACCGCACAACAAGCAAGCCCAAAGGTAACCGGCCACAAAGAGCCTGTTCTCGCCCAATTAATTAATTTATCAGCAGAGGTTGTAACAAAACCTTCTTTAAGAACACCTTCTATTCCCATTCCAAGGCTCCCTGTTTCCACTCGTAGATGAAACCAATAATCAAAATCAACAAGAAAATACCCATAGAGGCCAAACCAAACAAACCTATTTTGTCCAGCACGATAGCCCATGGGAATAAAAATGCAATTTCAAGATCAAAGATAATAAACAAAATAGCAACAAGGTAATAACGCACATCAAATTTGATGCGAGAATCTTCGAAAGCATCGAAGCCGCATTCAAACGGTGCATTTTTTGCAGCATCAGGCTTACGTGGCCCTAGGAGTAAACCTAAAACCAATAAAACCATTGCTAATCCTACGCCAACGCCTAGAAAAACCAAAATTGGCAAATATGATTCAACCATCAAAAAAATCCTTTGCTGCTAAAGAATTATACTCAAACCGTCTTTGACTATGACGCTTAGCTGAATATCAGAGCGAGGTAATATACACAACCCATTAAAGCATCACAAGATTGAAGTAAAAAATATATTATTTGACAAACATCATATTTACTTTTCTCTGTTGCCCCCATTATCAGAGTCAACAATGGAATAATAAAACCACAGATAAAAAAACCTGCTGAAATGCAGGTTATAGGAAGGAAGTATTCGTGTTTCTTTAAAGTGCTATTTTTAAACAGAGTTGGTGCCGATGGCCGGAGTCGAACCGGCACGTCCAAGGGACACTACCCCCTCAAGATAGCGTGTCTACCAATTTCACCACATCGGCTATAAACTAACGATCAATATTTTAAACACAACATATTGATATTATTACTGAGGAACATCCTCTACTGACTCTACTGCTGCAGGCTTGCTAATCACGGGGGCTGGAGTAGCTGCTTTTTTAACATCATCCTGCGTTTTAGTGGCAGGCTCTAACTCAGAAGAAACGTTGGGAAGCGGAGGTGCTTCAGCTGCTTCTACTTTAGCAGGGACTGGAGCTGTAGTAGGCACAATAGGAGTACTGTTACCCGTTGTTGGCTTTGGCTGCTGTAGCACATCGCTTGTAGGTACGTCACTTGTAACAGGGACAGCTTGTTGCGGTACAGCAGTACCGCCAGGCACATCGGATACAGGCACTTCAATTTTCGTCGGTGTAACTGAATCGACCAAACTTCCAGCCTCTCCTGTACTATGACTAACAATCCAAGCAAGTGCCAACGAGTTAGCAAAAAATACAGCCGCAAGAACAGCCGTTGCTCGACTTAAAAAACTCCCTGCACCTGCCGAACCAAATACCGTTCCTGATGAACCACCCCCAAAGGCAGCACCCGCATCAGCACCTTTGCCATGCTGGATAAGCACTAGACCAATAATGCCAAGTGCTACAAGAATTTGTACAATTAATAGTATGTTATAAATCATTATTTGTTCTTAATATTATCGCTACGCCATGCCATCTAAAATCTAGGCAGTACAAATTGCTAGAAAATCATCCGCTTTTAATGAAGCGCCCCCAATGAGACCACCATCAATATCATCCATTGCAAATAGTTCAGCAGCATTGCCACCATTCACACTGCCACCATACAAAATCTGTACTTTCTCAGCCACATCGGCATCTAGTGCAGCAATTTTACGACGAATAAAGGCATGAACCTCTTGTGCTTGATCAGGCGTTGCTGTTTTTCCTGTACCAATCGCCCATACAGGCTCATAAGCAATCACACCATCAGCCAGTGCAGCCACACCTTCTAAAGCAATCACCGCATCAAGTTGTCGAGCAACTACATTTTCTGTATCGCCACTTTCACGCTCTTCTAGCAACTCACCAACACATAAGATAGGGGTAAGCCCTTCCTTTCGTGTTACTGCATATTTTTTTGCGGTATCTTCATCTTGTTCGCCATAAATAGCACGACGCTCAGAATGTCCAACAACCACATACTGACAACCTATGTCTTTTAACATAGAAGCTGCAACTTCACCCGTATAAGCACCAGACTCTTGATCCGTAACATCTTGCGCCCCCAAACCAATAGCCGTTCCAGCAAGCAGATCTTGCACCATAGGAATATAAATATAAGGCGGACAAACAGCAACAGCAGTACCATCAACTGCGGACATACCATCAGCAATACCTTTAACGAGTGTTTGAATACTGTCCTTTGAGCCATTCAGCTTCCAGTTACCTGCTACTAATGTTTGACGCATATTTTTATCCCTAAAACGGTTATTGCTAACGTGAAGCGCGCAAGACTACCGATCTATTACAAAAAATGCAATTCTTTTACTTGATATTTCATCACAAAAATAAACAAACATGATAATATTTCCTATCTAGCGTTTAGCATAACGAAAGCTATGCCATGCAGTTATTGTATCAACATGACTGTTATGACTGTATCTGCACTTGTATCTATTACAGAGTACAGATACAAATTAATCACTATGACATTCGGGCATTCAATATTATTTTATCATTTAACGACCACACTTTGAAAACTTATGCTACGACCACGCTACTGGGTTTACCTTTTTTTACTCTTTCTCGTCTTTATTCTGTTATTTGTACTCACATTACAAGCATTAGCAACACTCTCAGGCACATTTGTTGTCACAGAGGTACGTATGGAATCCATTGTGGGTAGTAACAAGGAACATCCCACTATTTATGAATACCCTGTTTCAGGGCTAAACTATAGCTCTGGCTTACGATTTGGTATCACTACCAAAAAGGGTCTATTTAAATACCGCATCGGAAAACCGATTCAAATTAAACTACGCGCCATTGAGCTTGGCTATATAGAGGGCAATGAGAAAACAGCACACACAACATTACCTAACAGCCAAAATATATTCACTTTACTTGTAGCACTTGATGCTGATGGTGATCGGAAAAACGGCATTCAAATCACCCAAAAAAGTCTTCCTGACAAAAATTACTTCATTGATGTTTCAATGCCTACAAAAGCTTTCAAAAAAAAACTTATCAATGATCTAGCACAAAAAGGGCGATTCACTCTAACCACAAATAAAGGACGAAAAGTGAGTGTGAGTGGCATAGAATATATTTCAGGTATTGAAGATGGACAAACGGCACTTAGCGGACGATTCACTTACCAACAAAATAAAAAAATAACCTTTCGTATCAACAATACCATTATTGGTGCCCTAGAAGGAAAAGCTGAACTTTCACCAATGAGTTTTAACAGTCCAGTGAGTAAAAACCTACTCCAATACTTATACACGTTTGATAAAGATAACAATCCTGCTAATGGCATTGCCCTCTCCTCTCTTGCAAACACAATTAAAATAGACTTCACCCTTGCAGAAGAAGCGTTTGAACTCGCCTTAGCAAAAGCATTAAGCAAACATACATTATATCCCAAACCCACATTTTCACCCTCCATAGGTATCAATTTAGAAGCAGCACAAGCTGAAGCAGATAATGTGGGACAACCCATGCCCTTTGTTGATATTTTTAGAACAGCACGCCCATTCCGTGAATTTTCTGATAAGTCCATTCAATATGATGAAGATGGCTGGCCAACCGTTATCCCTATCGACAAAAAAGCATATACCATCCTGCTACAAAACCTACCCAAAAATGCCATTCCTTATGGTCGGTACACTGTGCTTTATGATGGCATTGGTACATTGGCTTATGATGGATTGGCAAAACGCGTTGATTTTTCTGCAAACGAAGATATTATTCATATTCACCCCAATAACTCCACCATCAACCAATTAGTATTACGTATCACCGAAACACACAAAACCAATCCCATACGCAATATACGTATTATAATGCCTGGTGGAATTTGTGAAGATATCCCTTACCTTCGTGTCGACAACAAAAATGACTGTGCTGTTGGACATTACCGTTCATTTGCCAATTTACTCAAAGATAGAAACAGTATTATTTTCAACCCTGATTATCTACGCCTCATTAGGAACTTCAAAGTGCTACGCATGATGAATTTAATGGAAGCAAGCCAACGCCCTCCTGTGTCTTGCAATATATTTAGAGGCGAAGACTATCAAGATTGCTTAAAGCAACCTTCCCATTGGGGGCAACGCAGTAAGATGACAGACTCAGTGTGGGGTGGATCATACCGTACAGATGCAACCAAAAAACACGGTGTACCTATTGAAGTACTCGTCGCACTCGCCAACCAAAGCAACCGTCCACCTTGGTTTACCATCCCACACAATGCAACGGATGACTATATAGAGGAATTCGCTGACTATGTTTACAACAACCTTAATCCACACTTAAAGATTTACCTTGAGTACAGCAATGAAACATGGAATGAACGTTTTTGGGGAGCACGCTATGTACGCCTAAAAGGTAGAGAACTTGCACTTGATAGCAATAAAAATCCTTTTCGAGAAGGTCTTCGCTACTATGCCACTCGTGCTGTTGAAACCTTTCAATTATGGGGAGAATACTTTGAAGGCAATGAGAATCGCTTAATCAAAATCATTAGTAGCCATCAAAGCGCGCCTAATTTATCCACCAGCCTCCTACGTTACAATAATACCTACAAACATATTGATGCATTAGCCATAGCACCTTATTTTCATATGTGCTCAAACCGAAAGCATCGTGCTTGTAAAAACGTCATTGGCACTCCTATCCCTACCTTATTACCAGACATCACCACCTTAGATAACTTATTTAAAGCACTCAATAATCAAAATGACCCTTATGCGCTACCTGCCACAATCAAAAATATTAAACAACATGCACAAATTGCCAAAAAATTTAACGTCAAACTATTCGCTTATGAAGGCGGACAACATCTAACGGTTGACTGGCAAGACAAAGAGTACACAAAAAAAGAAAAAGAACAGCAACTCGCGTTTTTAGAAAAGGCTAACGAAGACCCTCGTATGGCAAATTTTTACCAAACCCTACTACAAGAATGGAAACTGGCAGGAGGCGCATTATTTACCAGTTTCACCTTGCCACAAAAACCACATCGTTGGGGAGCATGGGGGATAAAAACGCACCTTAATCAACCCCGAAAAAAAGCCCCCAAATACGATGCCATTATGCATTTCCAAGAACAACAAGCAGAATGTTGGTGGAGTAACTGTGCACATTAACACTGTCTTATCCAATTTTCCCTAAAGAGAAAACAAAAAAAATGTAAAAACATGCTATTCTCTGCGAAATCTCATCTAATTCATTCTCATGCAAAATACAACAGAAAATAGAACCATTGCTCTTGCCGCTCTCTTTCAATGTGTAGAAGGCGTTTCTCAACTTGCTAACACTGGCAAAATTGACAATAAACTGCTTGCCACTTGTCTTAGAAGCGCTTTAACCAAAGAAGCCAATACGATTGAAGATATTTACGGCGCTCTCAACAACCTTGAAACGGGCTTTCGTACATTAAAATCTGAATTAAGCACCAAACAACTCTCCCCTGAGGGTACAGTAAAAAACTTTCAGCTAACCCATTACGCCATTAACTTATTGCACCTAGAGAAAAAACTGGGAGCGAATGAAGTCATGTTTAACAAATTACTGGATGGTCTTGACGACATGCAACGCCAACTAGAACACTTTGAAGTAACACACACGACAATCATTAGCCGCCTTGCTGATATTTACTCTGAAACGATTAGCAAACTAGGCGCGCGTATTATGGTAAAAGGTAATCAGGATTATCTTGGCAATACTGACAATGCCGCAAAAATAAGAGCACTATTACTAGCAGGCGTTCGTGCCGCATTACTATGGCGACAAGCAGGTGGAGGGCGCTGGAAACTGTTATTTGAACGTGGAAAAATGCAACGACAGGCAGATATTTTTTTAGCCGAAATAAAAGCAACGTCAACATAAGCCTATAGCCTCATTCAGTCGTTTTTTCTATGCCCACATCTCCTACTCCCGTTTCTAATGATTATTCTCAGCTGTCAGCTAAGCAAACGGGAATCTTACTCATATCCATCCTTATAGTTGCCTTATGTGGTATTACTTATGAGCTAATTATCAGTTCTGTATCGACTTATTTATTAGGCAATAGCATTTATCAGTTCTCTCTGACCATTGGCTTCTTTATGTTTGCCATGGGGGTAGGTTCTTATCTATCAAAACTGATGGGCAATCAACTTATTAATAATTTTATTAAAGTTGAAATCGCTATTTCTCTGGTGGGCGGTGTTTGTAGTTTACTGTTAATGATCGCGTTTCCTATGGCGCGGGCTCTTTATAATGCAACGATGTATAGCCTAATTCTTATTATTGGCGCACTTGTTGGCATGGAAATCCCTATTCTCACCACTATTCTCACCCATAAATACAGTACACGAGACTCGATTGCCAATGTTATGTCATTGGATTATCTTGGCGCACTCATTGGCTCAGTTGCCTTTCCTTTATTGCTATTACCTCAGCTCGGCTTAATACGCGCCTCTTTTGCTATTGGTTTAATCAATATTCTTACTGCCTTAACCAATATCCATTTCTTTCGCCATTACTTACCACGACCACGCCTATTAATGGTTGTTACACTCGCAATCTTAGCTCTTATGGTTACTTTTATGGTACTGGGCTCACAACTAACTAATTATGCTGAAAAACATCTATATTTCGATCAGATTATTTATAAAAAACAGACACCTTATCAAAAAATCGTAGTGACTGAATCAGTCGTAACACGTGATCAACGGCTTTATATTGATGGACACATTCAATTTTCTTCACGTGATGAATACCGTTATCATGAAAGCCTTGTTCACCCCATTATGTCTGTTGCAGGTAATAAAGAAAATATACTGGTTTTAGGCGGTGGCGATGGACTTGCCTTGCGTGAAATACTCAAATATGACACCGTCAAACACATTGATTTAGTCGATATTGATCCCGAAATGACAATGGTGGGCAAACAACTCACTATGCTGGTCAAGCTAAATAAAAACAGCTTAAACCATGAAAAAGTTCAGGTCTTTAACCAAGATGCGTTTAGCTTTATTAATCAAGCAGGAAAACGTTATGATCGGGTAATTATTGATATGCCTGACCCGCATAATGAAGCTATTAACAAGCTCTACTCAAAAGAATTTTACACCATGATCCGCAAACGGATGCAACCTGATGCGTTGATTGTTACTCAAAGCTCCTCACCCTTTTTTACCCCTCATACCTTTTGGTGTATTGAGCAAACCTTAGCGTCTATCTTCCCACATACCTTAAGCTATCAAGTCACTATTCCCTCTTTTGGTATTTGGGGCTTTAATATTGCCCGTTTACATCAACCGATGCCCAACACTTTTAGCATTAACGTAACCACTCGTTATCTAAACCAACAGGCGATGCAAGCAGCAATGATTTTTGGTAAAGACATCCAAAAAATCAACAGCCCCATCAATTCCATTATGGAACCAAAGCTCTACCAGCTTTATATTGAAGACCTGAAAATATAAGCCAACTAACTCCTCAGATAATCAACAATGTCCCTTAAAATTACTGATATTCATCATGATAGCTTTATCGTTAAAGATCTCACTACAGCGCTCGCATTTTACTGTAATGTATTAATGTTAGAAGTTGATGACTCACGCCCCGCAATGAGCATTCAAGGCGTATGGTTAAAAATAGGCGAAAAACGCCAAATTCATTTATTAGAAATTGACTACCCTGAGCTTGAAACAATCAAACCTGAACACGGCGGGCGTGATCGCCATTCTGCTTTTTTAATCAACAACATAAAAACCTTAAAGCAGACACTTGATAAACAAAACATTGCTTACACTAGCAGCAAATCAGGTCGCAAAGCATTATTTACCCGTGATCCTGATGGAAATGCACTGGAGTTCATTCAAAGCGACTAATACGACACACCCTGCAAAAGCCTTGATTCTTGTATCATCTGATTAATACGCATACTCACCTGCCCTGATAACTTATCAAACAGTGTTTTCTCAGGTGTGAAATTAATCGTTTCTTCCGCCTTAATCACATCCCTTGCCACTTGTGAAGTGGTTAGAAAACCATCAATTAATCCCAGTGCTTGTGCATCTTCTCCTGTCCAAAATAAACCACTAAAAATATCAGGGTTATCTTGCAAACGCTCACCACGCCCTGCTTTAACTGCATTAATAAATTGCTTATGCGTACTTGCTAACATTTTTTTCAAATGTACTTGCTCTGCTTCCGAGACAGGCTGAAAAGGATCTAAAATCGCTTTATGCTCACCCGCTGTTACCAAACGGCTTTCAATACCTAGCTTTCGTGCTGCCTCAATCACACCAAAACTGTCCATACGCACGCCAATGGAGCCAACAAGACTAGAACGATTGGCATAAATCTTATCCGCTGCTGCGGCAATGTAATAGCCTCCTGACGCACCAAGATCTTGTATGACGGCATAAACGGGAATATTTGGATACTGCTTTTGCAAACGCTTAATTTCATCATAAACCATTGCTGATTGTACTGCGCTTCCGCCTGGGCTATTAATTCGCAATACCACCCCCTTGGTACGCTCATCCTCAAAGGCTTCTTGCAATGACTGACTAACAGAAGAATAGCCCGCATCAGCCCCATCCATAATAACCCCTTTTACATCAACAACTGCAGTAAATTCTGTTGCTGTTAGCTTTGCGTTTTGTGAAGCGATGCCATTCAGTAAAGCAAATAACATAACCCCCCCCCCTACTAAAAAGGCAATTTTGAAGAAAACCCCCCAACGACGGGCGCGTGTTTGTTCTGTTAAACTTGCTAATGCAATTGTTTCCAACGACTTTATTGCATTTTTTTCACTATCACTCATAATTTTTTAACCAGCTTGGTATTTCAGTCAGTGTATCTACAATCCCTAAAGGGTTTGCACGTAAAAGGCGGGGCAAATCATGAGCGCCAAAACTAACCGCAAGACTATCCATTTTTGCATTATTCGCCATGTGTATATCGTAATCCGTATCACCAATCATCAGCGCATGTTCAACCTCAAGATTATGATCAATCAGCACTTCTTGTAACATTTGTGGATGAGGTTTTGAAAACGATTCATCCGCACAACCAGTAATAGGGAAATAATGTGCAAACCCTGTTTCATTAAAAAAGCTCACTATTGAGAGCTTTTTGTAAATCATTGGCAAGCGGTATTTCAACATTATAATCCTGTCCTGCGGTCGGCAAACGGCATTTTACGTGGTAGGCATGTAAGAATAAACGCTTTATGCCATGACTCTTTTTATACTGTCGATTCAAGGCAAAGTCACCATATTGATCATCACCAATCACAGGCTGACCAAGATGAGCAAGTTGAGTGCGTATTTGATGCATACGTCCTGTCAATAGTCTCACCTCTAATAAGGTACTATCGCTATAGTATTCACGTGGGGTAAAAATACTCTCAGCAATCTTCCCACCTGCCTTAACTTGTACTTTTTTTCGCCCACTCTGTTCACGTAGCAACTCATTTTTAATATGTTTAACACCACCTTGCCATTGCCCAGCCACGAACGTTAAATAACGCTTATCAATACCGCCCGTTTTAAACAACGTATGTAGATCTTGCAAAGCTTGACGACTTTTTGCCAATAACACTAAACCGCTAGTACTACGATCAAGACGATGAGCAAGTTCTAAATAGGGTAACTCAGGTCGTAATTGGCGCATTGCTTCAATTAAACCAATGGGTATATTACTGCCACCATGAACAGCAAGCCCTGTCGGCTTGTTAATAACAAGGAGATGCTCATCTTCCAATACAACCGCTTGCTCAAGCTGCTTTAACAATAATTTACTAGCAATAGCAGGATCAATTAATGCAATATGAATGGGGGGAATACGTACCACATCACCAAAAGCTAGTTTATTTGCTGGCTTCACACGCTTTTTATTAACGCGCACTTCGCCTTTACGAATAATGCGATAAACATGACTACGTGGCACATTTTTTAGCTCGCGCATTAAGAAATTATCAATGCGCTGACCCGCATGATGCTCAGTAATCGTTTTAAAACTAACGGCTTTTTTTTGTGGGCTATCATTCATCACGCTATCATACAGCAAGACACTAAAAGAACCCATGCTAGTGAATACGAATGAAATAGCAACAACATGATATATAATTCATATTTTTATCACTTAATGAAACCAAACAAGAAATCGTATGCGTAAACAGATTATTTTAGGCTCAACCTCACCTTTTCGTCACATGTTAATGAAGAAACTGGAAATTGATTTCAGCGCTGCCGCGCCTAATATTGATGAAACACGGTTAACGGATGAATCAGCAGAAGAAATGGTGCGCCGCCTCTCGGTTGAAAAAGCTAAAGAAGTCGCTAAGACTCACCGTGATGCATTAATTATTGGCTCTGATCAATGTGCAGTGTTAAATAATAATATTATGGGTAAACCTGGCACGCATGAAAAGGCAGTAAAGCAACTACAAGCAAGTTCTGGCAATATCGTCACTTATTTAACAGGCTTATGCTTGTATGATCCCATCAGTGGTAAATATGAACTTGACTGCATTCCATTTTATGTGGAGTTTCGCCAACTAAGTATCAATGAAATTAATCATTATCTACACCGTGACCAGCCTTATAATTGCGCGGGGAGTTTTAAATCAGAGGGACTAGGAATCACACTATTTAAGAAGATGCAAGGCGATGATCCTTCATCGTTAATTGGTTTGCCGCTGATTAGATTATGCGAAATGCTTAGAAAAAAAGGGGTCAGTTTGCCACCAGAATAAGCCATCGTTAAAATAAAAGTAGGCTGCAAGGTTACTCTGCCTCCGCTTTAGAGGCTTCTTTAGCAATCGTCTTCGCTGTTTGTGCCTGTTGAGCAGCAACCTTTTTATAACTATCAAGATAGCTCAACGTGCCTCCTTTAGATGCAGAAAACCCAACGAAAACTACGGTAATTAAATCAATCAAATCAGCATGCTCAACGACACCCAAATTCAAACATTCACGTGATTCATTAATCAATCGTTCAAGCAAACGGGTTTGGATACTTTTTTCATCAACTCGCCAAGGTAACTTATGGCGTATGCTTTCCAATATATTCGTTTGTTTTTCGCCATTCTTATAGGTATAAAAACCTTCACCTGAATGCTTACCTTTTAACCCTTGTTCTACCTTTTGCATTAACAGCTTAGGAATATCGTAGCCCAAACGATCCGACAACGCCTCAGAAACTCTTAAACATTCTTCAAGCCCTAATTCATCAAGCAATTCAAACGGTGGGTAGGTCATATCCATTGCTAATGCAGCCTGATCAATATCCGTTTTTGAGATACCTGATTGGTGCAACATTAAGGACTCGGTTAAATAAGCCATTAATAAACGGCTACTTAAAAAACCTGCACTGCTTTTTATAGGAATCGGTGTTTTTTCAATTAAATAGGCAAAACTCTCTGCCTGCTCAAGCTTTTCTGCTGACACACAACTAGAAATAATCAATTCAGCACAGGGCGCATTAAATAATGGATGCCCCATATTTAACCCAACTAAACGTTCTGGATGCACCATATCTTGCGACAATTCATCTAAAGGCAAACAAGCGGTACTGGTTATAATACAGGCATCAGGTTTAGATTTTTTATCCACTTCCAACAGTAACGATAACTTTGCATGCTTATCTTCTTGAATTGCCTCAACAATAATATCAGCCTGTTTCACGCCTGCATTGTGAACATCTAAAATAATGGCATCAAGTGCTTGCTGGATACGCAAAGGACGATCTGGGTAAACCGAATTAAAAAACGTATACATTTCATGCGGTACACTGGCTAAAGCAGCATGACGCACATCATAAAGACTCACTTTCAAGCCTTGCAACACACAGAGCTTTGTCATATGTTTGCCAATCGTACCACTACCAATAATATGAATATGCTTTGGGATTGAACGTTGCTCAATAGGATAGGCTTGTACATATTCTTGTTTCAGCGTTGCCAACAAGTGTTTTATATAGAGTTTATTTTGCGTTGGTTTTGAGCTTAGTAATGCCGTTGCGGTTTTTATTTCTTCTTGTTGCGCTTCAAGCTCCTCCCCCGCATAAGCTGTCCATGTATCAATCATGGCATCTAACACATTCAACTCAAGTGCTGATGCGTTATTTAAGCGACCATTGAAAGACGATTTTGCTACGACTAAAGAAGGCGGTAGAATACGCTCTGAGCTAGGTAATTGATAACCTAATTCATCGGCACTGTCAGGATACAAAATCCATTGTCTTGCTAGCCATTTTGCCTTGTGTAACGGTTCAACTGCATCAGCTAAACCTGATCGAACAGCTGTTTCAACATCATAACTATGTGGAGCAACTAAAAAATCGAGTGTATTATTAAAGCCAATTTGATCAATAAGCCGTGATAAACCACCAAAGCCAATATGATAACCATAATCTACTTCAGGATAACTCAAACGAGTAGAGCCTTTATCAATCAAGATACGATAATCACAAGCGGTCATAATTTCTACGCCCGCACCTGAACAAGCACCATCAATAATAGCAACGGTTGGACAGGTCATATTCTCTAGATTCTGACATAACTGCCCACCCAGCGTAAAGAAACCTTGTGCCTTTTGCTTTGCACCTTCATTTGACAACAGTGATAAAGTATCAGCCTGAATGCCCGTCAAAAATACCTCAGGTCGCGCTGAACGAAGAATAAGCCCTGAAACACCTTGATCTTGAATACTTCCCAGCACTTCAATAAACTCATACAAAAAAGCAGCATTAATCTCATGCTGCTCGCTTTCAGGAATCGTAATCGTCAACCAAACAACATCGCCTGCACGGCGCTTGACACGAAAATATTGTAGGCTGCTCATTTAACCAACTCATGTGAATGCTGGAGCAACAAGGCAAATTCACGCCCATCAGAAATTGTTGCGCT
>CAYNGN010000004.1:0-346 GCA_964396615.1 uncultured Thiothrix sp.
AAAATAGTGTTGATGTTCAACTCAAAATCATAGCGTTGTTAATCAATGAAATTGAGCATAAGAAATAATCGTAAAAAAGTTAAATGACCTCCAGCAGAGCTGTAAGGCGAAGATCCACAGTAGAAACAAAATAGCCTCTTGCCCAGAAACCTTCTCCTCGAAAAATCCTATTCATGCTCCCTATTTTTTATCCATGTTATTATGGCTGCAGTTTTATTTATAGGGTGATAGCCAAGTAATGATTAACGTAAGATGGCAAAGACATTGGAGAGCACTTCTCTTGCTCTTTATTGGTTACACGCCTCTCATTTTTGCTGCGCCTTCCCCTCACTCAGCACTTGGCATT
>CAYNGN010000004.1:369-2686 GCA_964396615.1 uncultured Thiothrix sp.
AACGATGCTAGTGTCCCCTTTGTTGATATTTTTAAAGCTTCTGTACCCTTTGAAGAAGCACGGCCTTGGCTCACTAAAGGGCATGTTCGCTACGATAAGGATGGTTGGCCAAGCTTTATTAGTCGTGGTGGACAAGTAGGCACACGGTTTCTCAGTGAGTTGCCCGCAGGAACATTACCCGATGGCTTATATACTGTTTTATACCAAGGCAATGGCGAGCTTATTTATGGACATGATGCCAAGCTCGTGCGTCGTGCAGCAGGAAAGGACATTATCGCTATCCATGCAGGGCAAGATCGTGAGCTTCGTGCCACGTTAGTGATTAAAAAAACCGACCCCAAAAATCCAATACGTAATATTCGTATTTTGATGCCCGGTGGGATTTGTAGTAACAATCCTTTTCGACGGGTTAATCATGCACAGCAATGTCGCCAAGGGCAGTTTTTGTCATTTGAACGTCATTATGCACGTATCTTATTTAATCCTGACTACTTAAATTATATGAAAGACTTCAAAGTCATTCGCTTTATGAATATGTCAGGTATTACCCGCAACCCCATTACCACATGGGCACAGCGCAATACAATGACTAAGCAATCATGGAGTGGTAAAACCGCCGTGCGTGGCGCACCGTTAGAAGTCATGGTTGAGCTGGCAAATCGCTTGGGTGCTGATCCGTGGTTTTGCTTACCGCATAAAGCCAATGATGCTTATATTCAACAGGTTGCGCGTTATGTACGCCAACATCTTAAGCCGCATCTTAAAGTGTATATTGAATATACCAATGAAGCATGGAATACCATTTTTACTCAAGCGCATTATGTTAAACAACGCGGCTTAGCCATGCGTCTTGATCGGGATAAGGCAAAAGCACGTTATAAATACTATTCGTTACGCAGTGTACAAATATTCACCCTTTGGGAGCGTGTATTTGGTGGGAATCAACGCCTTGTACGCGTCATGGGCGGCTGGACACCTTATTTGGGCTTAACCGATATGCTGTTGTCCTATCGTGATGCGTATAAAAAAACCGATGTCGTCGCCATTGCCCCGTATTTTTATCCAAAGTTAAGCACAGCACGCCGTATGCAATCGGTAAATACACTTTTTAAGGCACTGTATGATCCGCAAGAAAAATACTCCATTCCAAATGTGATTAAACTCATTGAAAAACAAGCACAAAAAGTACACCAGTATGGGGTTAAACTGGTGGCGTATGAAGGCGGGCAACATTTAGTCGATTGGGAAAGTCGTTCGGTAACGCGCAATCCTACGCGTCTCTTTATTGCAGCAAATAAAGACCGACGCATGGGCAAAGCCTATTATGATTTATTAACAGGATGGAAGAAGGCAGGAGGTACCTTATTTGTCAATTTTTCTGCACCGCGTACGTCACAATGGTTCGGTAGTTGGGGAACCAAAGAATATATCACCCAGCCAATTCACCAAGCACCAAAACATCACGCCTTATTAAATTTTATGCGTGCTAACGCTTGTTGGTGGGCTGCTTGTGCCAGTTCACATATTGCACGGCTTGCTAAGCCTGCGATAAGTCCTGCAAAAACACTACTTGCACGCAATACAGTAAAAACAACAGCAGCAGTAAACAAAAGTGCAACATTGCTTAAGCAAGCGGGTTTGGCACAAAAGAAAGCCGCACTGAAGCGTATTACAGCAAATCGTCGTCAGGAAATTCTGAGAAGAGCAGCAGCGGCAAAAAAAGCCGAAGCAATACGCAATAGGGAAAGAGCGAGAGCAAGAGCATTTAAAGCGGAACGCGCACAACGAGAAATAAAAAAACACCAAGAGGCAAGAAGACGAAAAGAAGAACGACGATTAAGAGATGCAAGACGGGAGCGGTAGTGCCCCTCTCAACTAAAAATACGTTACAATACTGCACAGCTTAACAAAGCAGGTGTTTGCATTGGTAACGAGTGTCAAAAAAATAATAATTACTATCAAATAGTTAAATAAATACCAGTGTGCTACGTCTTTTATTCCAACCAAACAAAAAGAATTCTACGACTACAGTGGGTATTAAATAATAAATGAACAGTGTGACAGCAGCAGAAAAAGCGCCAACAACACTTGGCTCGCGCATAATAGCTTATGTCCTAGCCAACACACCCCATGTTTTTATTCTCTTATTCCTCTTCGTTCTTTCCTGCATCTCGTTCTACACTACCTATGATGGCTTAGTACGCTTTTCCTATGGTAGTTTTAGTCAAACGCCTTCTATTTTTATTGTGGTGCTATTTCTCTTTGTCATGGTATTGCAGGGTATGTTGTTATTTGCCTTGTTTGAAATGCTGCGTAC
>CAYNGN010000004.1:2724-4961 GCA_964396615.1 uncultured Thiothrix sp.
TGTTTATATTACGACGATGGGCGTGAGTGTCTTTTTTAGTTATAGCTTTTATTACAATCTGTTTCGAGCTGATAGTTACGCCTTTGATAATTTTTCTACCCAAATCAAGCAACTAAAAAACTCAGCAGGCAGTTATCAAAATGCCTTTTTACAGATAAAAAATGATACCGAGAAATTGGCGGATTATTCACGTCGCCGTGCTGAAGAAGAACGCCAAAAAGGTGGCACTTGTGGCTATATGTCTCCGCCTAAACAAGGCCCTCGTAGTATTTATCGTGATAAAGAGGCCAATATTTTTACCGCACTATCAAGCAGTATTAGCGAGCTTTACAATGATGCGTCAACGGATATTCGTAAACTGGAGGAATTAACCAAACATTTTTCTGATGAAGCGAGTGAAACGGAAGAAATTCAAAACCAAATGAACAAAATTGTACAACGCATCAATAACTATAAAACGAATGGCAAAATCCTTAATTTGAATGAAATATTGCGCGACCATATGTATGAAAGACGCAAGACAGGTGGTATTGATAGCTTGGGTTATCCCATTACGTGTCCTGATGAAAATATTGATATAAAAGGCACATCAATTATCAAACAAACAGAAGGCTTGCCACAGGTTAAAGAAGCCAGTCTCTTCAACCCTAATAGTGATAAAGAAGTCCTCAGCCGTGCCTTAACGGTATTTATGCAAATCCCCAAAATGCTCTTCCCGCAGGATTTATTAGATAAAATATTCGCTAAAAAAGACAAAGTAGAAGCTGAAGCAACCAAAATAACCTCGCTCGACTACTCACCCTTAGTATTAGGCGGCTTAATTGACTTGTTTATCTTTATTGTCGGGCTTGCTGATGGGCTTGATAATAGTAAAAAACATTGGAAACTAAAGAACTTTAAAGGCCGATATCTTGCTACAACGGATATACCAAAGATGGGTGAAGTGGCAAACCAAATGGTCTTTTTAGGGTTGCTACGTGACCATGTTGATCGCACTCGCTTTGGACATCGACTGACCATACCCAGCTCAACGCATGAATTAAATGATGATCAGCGCGGTATTCTTGAATTAGTCGAAGCCATGGAGGCGATTAAATTATTAGAAAAGCCTATTAAATATAATGCTACTTATGAACAGCTTTCGGTGACCGCACAAACGACGTTGGCAAATGTTTATGATACTGCGGATCAACGTGCTTATACGGTTTATAAGCTTCCTACACGCCTTTGGAATGAATTGCAGCAGGCTTATTATGGGTGGCATGTGGAACAGGAGTAACTCTCTTAAAACCCCATTATTTAAGTAAATAATGGGGTTTTAAGTCATTTATTTTTATTTAAATTATAGGGTTATATTGAAACATACTTTAAATACCACCTTGAAGTGGTATGGTTGTGCTGTCCATTTCAAAGACTAATTCTTGCACATTTTTAACAATGTCTTTTGTATTAGTATCATGATTAAGCACTTCATACTCACCATTGCCGATGGGCTTGATTGTATAGTCAGTGCTGCTACCGGCATAATGCACAACATCATGCCCAGTTCCTCCATCAATGACATTTGTTTGACTACCAATATTTGACACACTTGCCCCCACTAATCCTGAGTAAATATCATCATCACCACTTCCTCCTTTGACGGTATCATCGCCATCTAGTGCATAGATTTTGTCGTTTCCACTGCCACCAATTAACTTATCTTCACCAGCATCTCCAAAAATAACATCATCACCTGAACCACCTCTTACGGTATCATCTCCCTCGCCTCCAAAAACGTTATCATTTCCTGAGCCGCCTTCCAGTTTGTCATCACCTTCGCCGCCAAAGACTTTATCGTTACCTGAACCGCCTTTGACATGATCATCACCTTCATCCCCATAAAGGCAATCATCCCCTGATTTACCATCAATGACATCATCACCTTTAAGCCCATGAATAATATCAGGTGTTTGACTTTTTCCATCCAAAGTATCATCAGAATCTGTGCCATTTTGAGTGGGTTTAGTCGTCCCTCCCTATAGATGAAGTTTAGCACTATTGACAGTAGTATCATCCTGCACAAACCAGCTAAAGTCACCATCCTCAGCAGATTTTAATTGGGCAGCATTTAAGGGTATCTTGATGGTCTTCGATGTCTCACCTGGCTGCCAAGATATTGGTGTAGTGCCAATAATAGTAGCATTATCATCATTGATAAGAATCTCATCATTATCAATTAGAGGAGAAGCTGAGCT
>CAYNGN010000004.1:5019-22623 GCA_964396615.1 uncultured Thiothrix sp.
AATTGCCCAAGCTTAAACGAATGATGGAATCGATTATCATTCCCATCTTCCTTCCATTTACGATCAACATCTTGACCTACTATATTCTGGTCAAAATCAGTAGGATCACTGTAAGGACGAATATTATTCCCCGTAGCGGTCAGTGTTTCAGAAAACGCATTAAAACACCCCTCACAATCCCTAAGATCCTGTGGGATATTAAATTTAGCATCAAAATCAGTGGTCGTCGTTCTTGCTAAAGAGCCTGCTAAAGCCTGAGGTGTTCCAGAGTTATTAGCGTTATTAGCGTTGGTGCCTGAATCTGAAGCTCCTGAATCATCACTATAAATTTTTCCTGTCGTTGTCTGTCCATTTGTTACGTTTTGTTGCGTACTATTACTTGGGTTTGATGATCCATTATTATTTGTAGCGGTTGTTGACCCTGCCTTATTAGAGCCTGTGGGTGATGCTCCTACATCTTTTTCTCCTTTCTTCTTTGATGATGCATTTGTATTGCTTTGCTCCTTTACCTCTGGTTCTGTCGTCTCTTTCTTTTCACTTGTAGGGTTTTGTAGCGAACTAATTAAGCTCAGAATAAGCTGCATCAATGTTGATAAAATAGCCGCTTGATTCATATTACTTGTTGTTGAGCTTCCTGTACTCCTAAACATTTGTCCTACTGCACTTGGAGTCGCCATTTTCTGTAAGTTCTGTTGGTTATTTGGATGTTGGGTAAGAACTTGTCTTGCTATTGCGCTATGCATAAATCACCTTCTTTATTTAATTAATAAACCTATAACTTTGTTAAGTAAAGCTACACATCGTTGTTCATCAGTGAACAAGAAGGAGTATAAAAAAACATTATCGCAAAAATACCGTAGAAACATGGCGCTTCTACCATAGTGTATCTATCTGTATAAACGAGATATTTTTTTGAATAAAAGGTATATTTCAAAGGTTTTTCTATGACTTAAATACTTGGGAAGCTGACCTTGTGCTTATAAAGACGACGATACAATGACAATATTCGTGTCATCACTTCATCGTAATCATCCAGCTGACAAATAAAATCATCTGCACCATATTCTAATGCCAATGCATACTGATCCGCTTCTTCTTCATTGGTAAAAACAATAATCCCCATTGTTGGCTGAAAGCCCATACTTTGTAAAAAATCCATGCCATTCTCACCTGACTGTTTAAGGTTAAATAAAAGAATATCGATCTTTGAATGCAACAAAACCTCTTTGAGTTGCGGCAATGAGTTGGTGTAAGTAATCTGCATATTATGTTGTGTTAAATAATTGATATAGCCGATATTATCCATTGCTTGGTTATCAGCAATAACCACCTGTAACTTATAAATCATTTATTATTCCCCAATGCACACAGAAGTGCGTAGCGTGTCTTTATTTTAGTAGATTGTCATAAGGAAAAAGGTTGGCTTCTTAGTGCTTAAAACTAGAATTTATGGGAAGGTAGTGTACTCTGCTTTTAGACAAAAAAAGCGACAAGTAAAGCCTCTATTAAATAGACATGAAAAAACCACTTTAATCAATGGTTTATTGGGTTAAAAAATATCAAAAAACAGTCACTAAAAAAAATCGCATTATTCAAGCATCTGAGTTGCCTTTCTAGCAAGCAGCTGAATACTTTTTCTCGCAGCAATATTATCCTGTGAGGATGTATTATAAAAGGGCATAGCACGGGATGTCATCGAAAATGCTGCTAGAGGCTCTTGAAAAACATAACCGATACCATAAACGGTTTTAATTGAATTTTCTTGAGGAAATTTACTTCTCAGTCGATAAATAACGGAATCAATGGCACGGAAGGTAACCCTATCTGCATTCGTGTAGTTAGAAATAGAATCTATTAGCATCTGGCGTGACATAGGACGATCTTTATGGCTAACAAGCGTATTGAGAACATCAAACTCATGCTTTGTTAAATCAAGCCTTACCCCTGAGTTTAAGGTAACAGTACGAGACAAACGATTCATGACAAAATCATTACAATAAACATTGATACTATCCTGCTGCTTATTCCATTGAATACGACGATGTATCGCACGTATTCGTGCAACCACTTCCCTGAAATTACAAGGCTTTTGGACAAAATCATCCGCACATGTTTCTAAAGTAATAAACTTATCAATAAGATCATAAGCATGGGTAAAAACAATAATCCCCATCGTATTTTGAAAGCCAAAATTCTGAATAAAACTCATTCCATCGCCATCGCTTTGCTGGAGATCAAATAATAATATATCGGCAAGGGAACGTGATAGCACACACTTTAAGTCACTAAGTGAATGTGTTTGCACAACATGCATATCATGTTTTAACAAATAATTGGCACATAATGTTGCGCTGGATTGCTGGTTATCAGCAATAATAACGTGTAGTTTATTCATTATTCATTCTCCTCCCTGAGGAATGATTATTCCAACAATCTCCTATATTTGTTATTCGCTTATTGAAATATAACGTGTGTTATTAAAAAACTAAGAATGTAAATAAAATAATGTCATCAAAGTATAATAATAGCGTCTATTTTCCGAAACCTGTTTGTAAATATAAGATAGAGGGTATGTTAATGATAAGATACTGAATATGTTGCAATATTATTAACCATATTTTATTACCTATAAATAAATATTACATTTGTCATTTTAATAAAATACATAAAGCGAAAATTAATAATAAAAAAAGAATACCGACGAAATATCGTAACAATATGGTATTTTTGCCATATTGTTTTGATGGGGATTAGCGTAATAATTTATTAAATAAGCAGGCATCTGTCATAAATGCAAAAAGTAGTTTACCCTTTGAAGGATGCCGATAATCGGTATATTTTCGTCAATAAAAACCACCCTATGCGAAATCGCGTAGGGTGGTTTAGATATGTTATTTGTACAATTTGGTTTTAGCTAAAATTAAACCGCTACAACCTTATTAGCACAAGGGCCTTTCTGGCCTTGTCCTATTTCAAATTCCACTTTTTGGCCGTCTTCAAGTGTTGCATAGCCATCACTTACAATCTCAGAGTGATGTACGAAAAGGTCTTTTCCACCATCGTCTGGACTAATGAAACCAAAACCTTTTTCAGCATTGAACCACTTGACTGTACCTGTATTCATTGATCTATTTTCCTAAGTTAATTTACTATTTTAGTCTACTGTTACGTCTACTATTACGTTTATTGCAATTTTATCTCGCGAGACCATAACAGCCTCTGTAGTAATACACAAGTACACTAATAATGCATTCTACTTAATCGTCTCTTGCGCAGGCATTGAAATAACGGGTTGCTTATTTTCATCATGGCTCACTGAACCTAATGATTTCAGTGTTTGTGTCACATTGCCAACTTGCACAGGAACCGCAAACGCTCGATTCATTGTGTTTGAATCCACCTGCATTGAAACAAAAACATTGATATAGTAAAGCCCTGATAGCGCTGAACTTGCTGTAAATGACAGTGGATAATCGGTTTTATTAGGCGCTAATTGAATAGCGAATGGACGGGTTAAACCTTGGAGACTCAAGCCCTCATCTGCATTTATTTTTACAGCAATCGTTCCTCCTCTGTTCATTTGATCAACGGCTTGTGTACTAAAGATGAGATCAACATGGCTTGCCTCGCCAACCTCCACTTTAGTTGTTACATGACTAAGCTGCACAGGCGCGCCTGGTTTTGCATAAGTCCCTTTGGTACTACCTGATAATTTATTATTCGTTGGCTGTTTAGCAGATGCAGCGGTTAAATCCGTTTCTGTTTTTGCACAGGCAATCATATTGATTGCAAGAATGCTTAGCACTAGAATATTATGTTTCCTTTTCATTATCGTCGTCTCTTTTGTGAATCTTTCCATAGTAAGTCTTACCTTATTTAAAGGCTCTGTTACTGTGTTAGCGTAATATCAAAACACGTATCATTGCCATTATCCGTTCTTCTGTTATCGTCTTCCCATATTTCCATAACATAATCCCCCACCCCTAAATTAGCCGTCACTTGTTCAGTATTGGGTTCAACGGTTAAACCTTCCATGACCTTCGTGAAGGGGGAAGCCTGATAAACACCAAAGTCAATATCAGCGGGGTCTTTGCCGCTAGTGCGTACTGCTTGCATCGTATAAGAACCCGCAGTGGGAATAGAAAAACGCAGAAAACGTGTATTTGACAGTTTATTTCTGTTACCAAAGTCATCAATGCTACATAAATTAACTGCCGTGCCTACTGTTAATACGGTATAAAGAGGTAACACATGAGAACGACCCTTTCTATCATCTATCTCATTAGAGCCAAAATCATCACTAATCGGCTGTATATTTTCACCACTAACCACGGAATCAATCGCACTTGCTTGGTTAGCATTGGCTGCTTTTAGCGCGTTAATAAAGGTAAAAATACTGGTAAATGCCTTCGCATTCTTCTCACCATTAACTAACACGTTATACAAGGGTGTAAAGCCAAGCGCAGCAATATCATTGGCATCATCTGCTTCAGCATCATAAAGATCATAAAGTATACGTTGCATGGAAGACTCACTATAGAAACCCGTATTGTTTTTTGGTGTTGAGTTTTCTACATTGACTTCAAAACTTTCCTCTTGCTGAGTACCTGTTGTATCCTTATAGACAGGATCATCAGTGAGTATACCTGACATCGCATTGCCAAAACCCTCACTAAAAGCAACCCGTATATCAAGCAAAGAACCATTGTTATGCCTCCCACCAATACTATCCGAACGTGAGAATTTATCTTCAAAATAATGCGCCCACTCATGCAACATGACATGATCATCAAACTCATCGGTATCGGTATTTTCTTTGCCTAAGATAAATAACTTGCCATCATTATAATGCGAGGTTGTAATCTGCCCTGTTGTTACATCCCCTGCCGCTGGAACATTGTTAATCGACCAATTAACGATTAATTCAGCATAGGTAGCATTTCCATCAACGGCTTTTATTTTTTCGCTCGCCACAAATAGACTATCCAAAATAGCAAAAGGTGCAGAGATACGTGTTGTTGTATAGCCTGAGCCACCCCAGCCTGAGGGTGCATGCAAATTACGGGTGCTATTCGTTGCACCACTTGAGGTTGATGAGCCATCCAGCACATAGAGTGCAGCGTTATTGGTGTTATCCACAACGGTCACGTTATAAATCGCCATTTCAGCTTTCACACGAATTTTGACGGACGTATTTACCGCAACCCCCAAGCTATAATCCCCATTATCATCAGTTGTTGTTGTCGCAAGCACCACATCACCATCACCCAATGCGTGTACCGTTGCCTTACGAACAGGAAGTATGGTTATAGCGTTATAATCAAGCCCTGATCCTGTTATTCCTGTTGGTACTCTATCAAAGGTTACCTTTCCTGATAGGCTCACATTTGTTTGTGTTGAGTCTGTATCATCATTAGTAGGCGTAAGTGTCTGACTAACCGTTTCATTAACGATATTTGTAGCAGCATCACTGGCAATATCACTGGCAATATCATTGGTATCACCACCACACCCACTAAGAACAAGGCTTAATAGCACTATAGGGGCTGTATATATTACATCTCTAAAATCCATTTCAAAAGTATCCTGTATTAAGTGGGCGCAAAGATTAGCCTATAATAGCGATCAATTTAAGGCGGGACAATTGTATTAATGCAGGTTTGATTGTTAACCCGCATTTGCAACGATGTGCTGAGTGGCTAAGTGCAATGGTCGGTTTAACCGATCCTATACTGTTCAGATAATTATGTTCACGCTGACGAACCCAGCAAGCCATGTGGAAGGTGGAATAGCGTACTATGATTTATTTTTTTCTACTTCAGCAAAAAAAGTCATATAGTATTGATTTTCTTTCTCTAACGGAAACATAAGCGTTGTTATGTGCTTATTAGGTAAAATATATTTTATTAGCGAAATTAAATAAATAGATGTTTTCACCTATGGTTGAAATTCCGTGATAGCGAGTTAAACTTTATTAATAAAATGTATCAAGCACAGGAAGGTAGTTATTGGGGAACAGTAGCGGCGGTACAAAAACAGCGCTGATTAGGACACGCGTACAAACACTTCAAGCTGATTTAGCGAGTCTTTCGCCTGAGGGTTAATCGAGAAAAATAATGCGTCAACGACCCGCCCCTGAAGGAGCGGGCTTGAATGGTGAGATTCAAGATACGTCTTAGGATGGAAAAAACCAGAGAGCCTGAAAAATAATGTGCTTTATCAACGTTTATATGGTGTAAGGTTAACGATTAAGGCTCTTCAAAAAATATATAAGGTGTTGAATAATCACTAAATTCAAAATATACTTTTTTCTCACCTTTATCCACACTGCCATTCAAATTGGCATCTAATACGCCATAGCCATAACGGTAAGGACGACTTCCACCATTTGTTGTCCCTTCTGCAGTTGATAATTTATCTATTTTCAGAAAGCGTTTAACAAGCTTATTACCTGCATACACCTCAAGTACACCATTAGTACCTGTCCAGTTCTGAATGCTACGACCAAACTTATTTTGTGTTTCTTGGGTACACGATACTGTTGCCATCAATAGCGTTGAAAGGATGAAAATTTTCTTTAGCATATAACTATCCTGTTAATAGAGTTTTCCACCTAAATAGTTTTATAGATGAATCTTCGTACTATAGCAAAAATAGCAAACAAATAGCGCCTACTTTTCATGCCTAACCTTCCATAGCCACCTCAGCATTAGGCTTGCTTAAGAGTAAATAAACACGTCTTGCACCTGTTACTTTATTCGCTGTTTCACGCGCGCCTTCACCTTTTCCTGTGTATAAATCAAGGCGTGCTGTACCTTTAATTGCGATACCTCTATCTTGTGGGAAAAGCAAACGCCATTCATAAACAGGCCTATTATTAAAGGTATCGCCAACAGGAATTTCTGCCAATAATACAGAGCCAAATGGAATATATCGGGTATCAACCGCTACTGAATGTCCCTCTATTAACGTCATACCCGATGCCGTTGATAAGCTGTCATGCTCTTGAAAAAAAACATAGCGGGGATTATAGGCTAGTGCTTCGTTTAAATAAGTAGGATGTTGGCGCAACCATTGTGTTATTGCTTGACGCGATATATTGTTTGTTAAAAATTCATGCTGCACTATATAGCTTGAGAGTGAGCGAAAAGGTTTATCATTGACGCGGCATAACGCAATGAGCGCTGCTCACCATCTGGGAACTGTAAAATAATAGAACCTTGCATATGTGCATAAAACAAATCAATACGATCTTCTACCCACGCAATTTCTAGTCCTAAATTTGCTAACGCACCAAAAGCTATTTTTTTACGACTGAGTAGACGATGATCTCCTGTAGGTACTCGATAAACAGGGTATTGATAACGCTCACTAGAAGACCGACTTGCAGATAAAACAGGTGTGTAATAGCCTGTCATTTTTACCGTATTATTGCCACCTTCGTCTCGTAAATTATGGAGTTCAAAATAATCAGCTAAATTTTCATCACCGTTATACCACTTAAGTAATGCCTTTATCGAGGACACTAATTGATAACGAGGAATAGCGGATTCATTTGTTAATCTTTTATTTGACCGCCATGTCTTTTTCAAATAGTCATATTGATTATTGAGCCCTTTATAGGTTGCTGTATTTTTCTTAATACACTGCTTGTCTAAAGAAAAAAGCCCTTGCTTCATTTGACAGTTATTAAAAATTTCAGGGGTAAAATGAGAGTAATTTGGCTGAGAAATAGCCTGTGTGGCACTGAATAATAACCCGCAAGACAATAGACAAACAATCGTTTGCTTTAACATAGATAACACCCTTATTTTTATTATTTTTATTATTTTTATTCATTATCTCTTGGGGAAGAGCTAATGTGGGAAACCCATTATGACAAAATAATAAGCAATATGGTGTTTTTACAGATAAAACGGACATAAAAAAACCATCCGATATTGATGGCTTTTTTTCAATTTACGTTATATATGCGATATTAAGGGGTTCGATAGGTATTAGTGCGGTTTCTCCAACCAGGTAACCAGCGCTCTTCACTTCTATTGGGAGCATTTCTCACACGACGTACTAAGATTTGATAAGCTGAATCAGCAAAAGCATTTAAAGCATCAGAACCTGAACGACTAGGCCGCATATTTTCTAATACCTGAAGAATCCCCCAGTTTTGCCCATTATAACCTCCATTGCGACTAAGACCTTCGCCCTTAAAATTAATATAATCAATCAGCGGATACCAACCACCACGTGTATTTGCTAAGGCATTAATATTTTGTATTACTTTATTTTTAAGGCTTGGATGAGCTGCTTTTACTATTCTTGGTAATGCTTGTTTTGCGCGATTAACAATATACTCTGCTTGTAAACCACGAGTACGATATAGATACTGTTCGAGCTCTTTAATCTGTGGTGTATGTTTTACACGGAGCAATGCCTGTCGAGAGAACCATGGCGCACCACGTGCAGCAGCAAATTGTACCCATGTAGGAGGCGGAGAACCTCGTTGAGTCATATAATTCAGTACTTGTGGAAACGTATTACCATGTCGTTGCGCCCGACCAGCAGGATACCAAGTAAAATGAGCAATCCCCATTGCTGCAAAATCTTCACCCACATTCCAATGTACCGTCTTTGACGTTTGCCCACCTGTCTCATTCCTGAAAATTTTCTCACCTGTAACACGCAGCTCTTCAGCAGTTGGTGTTCTATGTGCTAACTGTTGTTGTTGCGGTGGTCTCTGAGGTTGTTGCGGAGATTGAGAAGGAGGAACATCATAATCTGCTGATGGCAAAGCAACAGGTGGCTGTGCCTCAGGATAAACACCTGTTTGCGTTGAACATGCGCTTATCCCCCAGCATATCCATAAAAAAATGCTGCTATGGGTCATTTTTTTCATATATTGCTCTCCCTGAAGCAAAGTTAGGAATAAGAGAAAATGCAAGTACTCCTTAAATATTCCTTGAAAATTTCTTATAAATAAAATATTTATAAATATAGAAAAAAGGCTATTGAAGCAACTCTAAGGTCTGTTTGTTAACATAACCATCAGCAGGCCACCCTTTATCTTTCTGCCAAGCTCTCAATGCTTGGCGCGTATTAGGACCAATCTTACCGTCAACCTCACCAACGTCATAACCTAAACCAGACAAAAGGGATTGTAAGTCTTTATTTTCATTAAAGCTTAAAGGCATGTCATTACGTGGCCATTCTGTAGTGATTTCTTTACTGCCACGAATACGATCACCAAGATAAGCAACTGCTAACGCATAGCTATCCGCATTATTATATTGTTTAATCGTCAAAAAATTACGAAATACTAGAAAAACAGGCCCTTTATGCCCAGCAGGTAAAAAAAGACGCGCTTCTTTTTTATCAAAACTATTCAAAGAACGACCATCTATGCGAGTAAGACCTGCTTTTCCCCATTCAGCCATGACTAACCATATTGATGGGTCAGTAAGCTCCCAATTCATTACATTAGGTAACTTTATTTCTATACCCCAAGGCTGATTTCGTTGCCAGCCTGATTTTTCCAAATAGTTAGCGGTTGAAGCAAAAACATCGTTCAAACTATTCCATAAATCCCGCCGTGAATCACCATCAAAACTAACAGCAAAGTTCTCATAAGTTGATGGCATAAATTGTGTGTGCCCCATTGCTCCTGCCCATGAGCCAATCATTTTTTCTGCACTAATATCGCCCTGCTGAATAATTTTCAATGCTGAGATAAGTTCACGACGATAAAAAGCTTTACGTTCACTCGCATAAGCAAGTGTTGCTAATGAGCGTAATACATTATTACTACCAAAATTTGAGCCATATCCTGTTTCAAGCCCCCAAATAGCAACAATATATTCAGGTTGAATACCGTATTGTTTTTCTACTTTTTTAAGTAATTCATGGTGACGAGCAAGTAACTTTCGCCCTTGCAAAACACGCTTTGCTGAAACAGCGGTATCCAAATACTTCCAAATGGGTTTGGTAAACTCAGGCTGCTTTGCAATCAATGCCAACACATTATCATTCACCATCAAAGGAACAAATATTGTGTCCATCGTATTTCGCTCAATACCATGTGCATACGCATAAAAGGAAAATCTTTTTTTCCATTCAATAAAGCTAAGTTCTGGTGCTTCCAAAGCCTGAATAAGAAGTGCATCCTCAACAGATGGCTGATCGTTGACCTTATCACTTACGCGGTTACTACTCCCATTGTTACTCACAATAGCTTCTTTTTGTTTCACCGTAGAAGAAGGCATATTATCTGTTGCAATCAAACCCTGTTGTTCTAATTCAACCGTTTTTAAACCATCAGAATTTTTTTGTGTAGCTGATCCCCAGATCAATACCCCCGCTATTATTACAAATAATAAAACCAACAAATATCCTTTTTTACCCGCTACTATCATCTCGTATTTTCCGTTTCCGGATGTCCGTATCGCAATCTTATAAGTATTTGTCGAGCGAGATCATCACGTAAATCTTCACGAATCAAACGCTCTTCTTCAGTTTTTCCTAATACAAATTCTGAGTCATATATCTGCGTTTTATCAACTTGCAGGCGTTGCTTCGGTAGTAACATCCCCCCACCTTTTTCCCTTATTTCATAATCGAGTCTGGTAAATATCAAAAATTCTCTTACTTCCCTATTTTTGCCATAACCAACCACTCGTTTGCCTTCTTGGTAATTAGTGATATACAACAGCGATTCATGCTGATAATCATGGCTCAGTACCAAGCGTAATTCATTACCTGTATTTTCAAATGCTTTACGCAACGCTAATGCAAAATCACTATCGATGGCAAGCCCTTGAAGCATCATGGTTTGAAATACAACAGGGAGATCAGCCTTCCCACGAAGGTGAAAGCTCCCCCCTGTACACGCTGAAAGCAAGGGAATAGTGATTAAACAAGCCATCACTAGCCGCCTTGCATATCTACTTTCCATTATACCCTCTAATTTGCCACAATGTTAACTAAACGCCTTGGAACAACAATGACCTTACGCACTGTTTTTTCAGTAATAAAACGAATGACATTTTCATCGCTCCGTGCCAATTGTTCAATCTGTGACTCATCTGCATCAGCAGGTATTTCTATTTTAGCACGCACTTTACCATTTACTTGTACGACCATATGAATCACATTTTGTTCAAGAGCAGCCTCATCAACCTGTGGCCAAGAACTATTGATAATAAGTTTATCATGCCCTAATGTTTGCCATAAATGTTGACAGATATGAGGAGCAATAGGTGAAAGCATTAGTAAGATACCTTCAATCGCTTCATGCAGTACTTGGCGTGAACCCTCATCTTTTGCAACAAATTTATTTAGCTCATTCAGCAACTCCATATTTGCCGCAATAACGGTATTAAAGGTAAAACGACGATTCATATCATCAGTGACTTTTTTAATCGTTAGATGTAATTTTCGCCGTATTTCTTTCGCGTGAGCAGATAATGCAGCTTGATCCACTGTCTGCGTTCCTTTATTGCTGACAGCATTATCAACGTTAGTCTGTGTAATAGAGGTAGAGGCATACACTAAACGCCATAAACGATTAAGAAAACGTTCCGCTCCTTCTACACCCGAATCAGACCATTCCATACTTTGATCAGGTGGTGCAGCAAACATAGAAAATAAACGCAAAGTATCAGAACCATAACGTTCAATCATGAGTTCTGGATCAATACCATTATTTTTCGATTTAGACATCTTACTGATGCCAGCAGAAACGACCTTTTCACCTGTTTGCTTTAGTGTAATACCTGATACTTGACCTTTTGCATCTTTTTCTACAACAAGATCAGTCAATGCTTGCCATTCTTTTGCACCTGAATCACTTTCTTTATAATAGCTTTCTGCCAATACCATGCCTTGTGTCAGCAAATTGGTAAAAGGTTCGTCACTAGAAACAAGACCTTCGTCACGCATGAGTTTATGGAAATAACGCGCATAGAGTAAATGTAAAATAGCGTGTTCTATACCACCAATATACTGATCGACAGGCAACCAGTAATCAGCACGCTGCTTATCAAGCATCGCATTATCACTATCAACACTGCTATAACGCGCGTAATACCATGATGACTCAAAAAAAGTATCAAAGGTATCCGTTTCACGAGTTGCAGGCTGTCCACAATTTGGACAAATCGTTTGATAAAACGCTGGCATTTTTTTAATCGGTGAAGAACCCGATTCATCAAAAACAACATCCTCAGGCAATATCACGGGCAAATCGTCTTCAGGCACAGCGACAACACCACAATCGTCACAATGAATAATGGGAATTGGGCATCCCCAATAACGCTGTCTCGAAACGCCCCAATCACGCAAACGATAGTTAATCGTCTTTTTCCCGCGTTGCTGGCGGGTTAGTTCATCAGCAATCGCATCAAATGCTTCAGCAGAACGTAAACCTGTAAACGCTGCTGAATCAATCAAAACACCTTTGTCAGGAAAAGCCGCTTTTGCTATATCAACCTCATCACGGACAGCAGAGTCAGCAGCTGTTATCACTTGCTTAATGGGAATCGCATACTTATGAGCAAACTCCCAATCACGCTGATCATGTGCAGGCACAGCCATAACCGCACCAGAACCATAAGACATCAATACAAAATTAGCGACCCATATAGGCACGCTTTCTCCTGTCAATGGGTGAATAGCCATCACTCCTGTTGCCATGCCCTTCTTTTCCATCGTCGCCATTTCTGCTTCGGCAACTTTGACGTGCTTACATTCCTCAATAAAAGTACTAAGTACTGTATTTCCAATGGCTGCTTGTGTTGCCAAAGGGTGTTGGGGGGCAACAGCAACGTAAGTAACGCCCATCAAGGTATCAGGACGTGTGGTGAAAATCTCTAATACTTCGGCTGAATCTTCAACCCCAAAAACAATTTCAACACCTTCTGAACGACCAATCCAATTTTCCTGCATCGTTGCAACTTGCTTTGGCCACCCTTCAAGATCACTCAATGAGGTCAATAACTCATCAGCATAATCGGTAATTTTTAAAAACCACTGATCAATTTCACGCTGCTCGACTAAGGCATCAGAACGCCAACCACGTCCATCAATCACTTGCTCATTAGCCAGCACAGTCTGGTCAACAGGATCCCAGTTCACGGTTGCTTTCTTGCGATACACCTTGCCTTTTTCTAACAAACGGAGAAAGAACCATTGTTCCCAACGATAATACTCAGGTTTACACGTTGCCAACTCCCGTGTCCAGTCAATGGCTAAGCCCATACGTTGTAATTGACCACGCATATCGTCAATATTTTTATCAGTCCAATACGCAGGAGCAACCTTATTTTTTATCGCTGCATTTTCCGCAGGGAGTCCAAACGCATCCCATCCCATGGGTTGTAATACATTCTTGCCCAACATACGTTGGTAACGTGAAATAACATCACCAATCGTATAATTTCGCACATGTCCCATATGTAACTTACCACTTGGATAAGGAAACATAGACAGACAATAGTATTTTTCTTTCGACGTATCTTCAGTCACTTCAAAGGCATGTTTTTCATCCCATTGTTGCTGAACCGCAGATTCGATCGCCTTATGGTTATAGTTTTCCTGCATGATAATTAAATCTGGTTATGGGGCTCTTTGAACCCTAAAATTATAAAAAATACAGAGAATAGCGCTTATTGCTGTCATATACTATAGCTATAATAAGTCCTATAAATAATTTCACCAATAAACACCTTTGTAAGAATGGGGGGTACTTGTTATGTTTAATTTAACTAACAACATGTTTTAGCATATACTTATTCCCCACTCATGTCATACACCTATTATTTATCAATATATTTTATTCTTATTATATGTAATAATGGGAAATCTTTATGGGCTACATACATAATTAAAGAAATATATCCTAACAATAAAATGGATAGAACTCAGGGAAAAACACCCCTTATTATTAAAATAATAAAAAGTAAAGTACTAGGGTTAGTTTCTATCAAAACAACAAGTTATTATGCACAATGTTCACCTTTAAGATCATAAAAAACAATGTACCAATCACTCTTTCAAAAGAGAGCCTTATCCATTTGAAAAAGCATAATAAATATACTTTTTGGATAACATTGGCATTTTCTTTCCTGTTAGCAATTGTATTCTCACAAAACAATATTGAAACAAAATATATTGTTGTTTGGATAAGCGTATTACTACTCACCTCACTCATACGCCTAAAACTCAATACGATTCAGTATACCGCGCCAATTTCCCCTGAAGAAAAACATAAAAAATGGATGCAACGCTACATTTTACTGACAACTTTTATGAGTGCTATTTGGGGTGTAACAGGCTTTATTTTTACTTCAACACTACCAACAACACATCTATTGCAAACAACCCATATTCTTAGCCTGCTTGCCATTATCATGACCACATCACCTTTGTTACTTATCTCTAGACCTGCTTTTTCAATTCAGTTCCTCCTTATTCTTACCCCTTTTAGCTTGAATCTATTACCGCAGCTAACACAAAGCGGTTACTGGTTAATCGGTGCAGCCTTATTAGGCTTTAGCACTATTTTTTTGCTTATCACAAATCAGCTTCATCAGATCATTATTGAACTGAATGAATCACGTAAAGCATTACGCTCACAAGCCGATACTGATCAACTCACACAACTTGCTAACCGACGTTCATTTGACGCTGCCTTTAAATCAGAATGGCGACGCAGTACGCGTGAGCAAAAAGCGGTTTCGCTACTCATTATTGATGTAGATGATTTTAAACGGTATAACGATGCCTATGGACATCAAAAAGGTGACAGTGCGTTAAAACACATTGCGCTTCAAATTAAAACAGCAGCACAACGCCCAGGGGACATTTCAGCACGTATTGGCGGTGAAGAATTCGCTGTACTTTTGCCTGACACCACAACGGATGGCGCAATGATCGTCGCGGAACGTTTACGACATAACATAGAAAGAATCGGTAACGAGCTAACACAAAATAGTCATAAAAACAGCAGCAATAACGAACATAAATTAACCGTTAGCATTGGTGTTTCTAGCTGCACACCTTTATTACCTGATGAAACAGAAAAAGACATTGTCTATCCTGCTATGCTCATTAAATCTGCAGATCATGCCATGTACAATGCAAAAGGTAAGGGGAAAAATAGAGTGGTTAAGGAAGGTTGCGGCATGCCGCATACTCGTTCTATCTTAAAACAAGTTAGTCTTGTCTAGTAGGCTTATCTAGCCTTGTCTAGACTTTAGAGACAAGCATATGTTGAGTATGGTTGAGTATGGTTGAGTATCGTTACTAACCTATTTACTACCTCTTGAACAACCACCCAAACGGTGATCTAACACAGGAAATGCTTTACGTGTTGCCTGTTGTTTTATTAGCTCTATCTCCATCGTAACCACACCAGAGCCTTTCACTAACTCTTGTTTTACATTCCCCCAATAATCAACCATTAAGCTATGACCATATGTTGTACGACCATTAATATGATATCCCCCTTGGGCAGGTGCAATCACATAACATAAATTCTCAATCGCCCTTGCCCGTAATAGCGAGTTCCAGTGCGCTTTACCTGTTGTTTCTGTAAAGGCAGAAGGTACCAGAAAAATCTCCGCCCCTGCTGCCATCAAATCTCTAAAATGCCCAGGAAAACGCAAGTCATAACAAACAGCCATACCAATCTTACCAAAAGGCGTATCAACAACAATACGTTGTGCCCCTGGTGCGATGGTTTGACTTTCAGTGTAGGTATCTTCATCCTCACAAATTTCAACATCAAACAGATGCATCTTGTCATAACGTGCGACTTGTAGCCCTCTATCGTTATACATCAACGAAGCAGCATATGCTTTTGTGGGGTCTGCTGACTTAATGGGTATCGTGCCTGCAACAATCCAAATTCTATTTTTAATCGCCTGCTGTTTTATAAAAGACTGAATAAGACCACTTCCTTCATCTTCTGCCACTGCAACCGTATCCGCTTCCTCTTCTCCCATAATGGCAAACGTTTCGGGCAATACAACTAAATCAACACCCTCAATAGCAGCTTGCTCAATGAGCCGTCCAGCTTCCATAAGATTTGCATAAATATTTGGGCCTGATGCCATTTGAATGGCGGCAAATTTTGCCATTATGGTCTACTCCATTATTATTGACTAAGCAACTTTCTATCATAGGAAACGAGTCAATCCACCCCCCCCTTAATTGCTTTCTTTTTCTTTATTGGCGCTGTACTGGCACTCTATTAGCCTTAAAATACGGTTATTATTTAATCCTATTTAACCCATATTCCACAGCTACTTTTATGTTATTACATCAAAACAATATCATATTGTTCTTGTGTATACATTGACTCCACTTGAAAACGTATCGTTCGATCAACAAATGCCTGTAACTGCGCAAAATTGTCAGACTCCTCATCAAGCAATAAATCAATGGTTTCTTGTGATGCCAAGACCAACAACTCTTTGGCATCAAATTGTCTCACTTCACGCAATATTTCACGAAATATTTCATAACACGCTGTCTGTGCTGTTTTGATATAGCCTTTCCCCATACATACTGGGCAGTCTTCACACAAAATATGTTCAAGACTTTCGCGGGTACGCTTACGTGTCATTTCCACTAACCCTAATTGTGAGACACCACAAACAAATGTTTTAGCATAATCATTCGCCAATGCTTTTTCCAAAGCAGCCAAAACTTGCTCTCGATGTACGCCATCCTCCATATCAATAAAATCAAGGATAATAATCCCCCCTAAATTGCGTAACCGTAATTGTCGAGCAATCGCTTGTGCTGCTTCAAGGTTGGTTTTAAAGATCGTTTCTTCAAGATTTCGGTGACCAACAAATCGACCTGTATTCACATCAATGGTTGTCATGGATTCGGTCTGATCAATAATAAGATAGCCCCCTGACTTTAGCTGTACATTACGTTCTAACGCACGTTGTATCTCATCGTCAACACCATGCAGATCAAAAATAGGACGTTCGCCAGGATAATGTTCGATAATAGGCAGTAATTCTGGCACAAAAGTTCCACAAAAATCACTCACACTCTTCAATGTTTCTCGCGAATCAATTCTTACTCGTACTAACGACTCACTCGCCATATCGCGTAACACGCGCTGTACTAAGGGCAAGTCAGAATAAACTTGGGTCGCCTTCTTAGTGATTTTTGCCATGTCATTAAGACACTTCCATTGCTTAGTCAAAAAAGCCATATCAACGCGCAATACCGCTTCATTAACACCATCAGCAGCCGTACGAATAATATAGCCTGCTGATGCTAAGTTCTTATCTTGCTCATTATTTTGATCATTATCGTTATTATCATTGTCATGCGTTTCTTGCCGAATTTTTTCTACCAAACCTTTCAAGCGTTCTCGTTCATTAACATCATCTATTTTTATCGACACTCCCAAAGAATTATCGTTAGGTACAAGCACCAATGAGCGTGAAGGAATGGTAATATAAGTTGTTAAACGTGCGCCTTTTGTGCCTAAGGGGTCTTTGATCACTTGCACAAGGATGGTTTTTCCTTCATGCAGTACATCAGTAATTGAGGGTGTTTGAGAACGCTTATTATCCGCTTCACTAATCT
>CAYNGN010000005.1:0-219 GCA_964396615.1 uncultured Thiothrix sp.
ATTTTCAGGTAAGTGATCACCTGCATAACGCGGTTGATACTGTTGTTCGAGCGCATAGGCAACGTTTTCAGTTTCGCCATCGTGTAAGGCATAATAGCGCCCCATGATGCCTTGTAATTTAGGGAATTCATTGACCATATTGGTCATTAAATCGCACTTTGAGAGTATGGCAGCACGGCTGACTTCAGCAACGTCTGCGTCTGTTTGTTGGGCAATTTC
>CAYNGN010000005.1:229-686 GCA_964396615.1 uncultured Thiothrix sp.
GGCTAGTTGTGCAACACGTTCGGTTTTTTCAAACAGGGTGCCGAGTTGTTGCTGGAAGATGATTTTTTTAGTGGCTGCAATATGGGTTGCTAAGGGGTGTTTTCGATCTTGTTGCCAAAAGAAAGCAGCATCGCTAAAACGAGGGCGAATAACCCGTTCATTGCCTTCACGAACCACATTAGGATCTTTGCTGACGATATTACTCGTGGTAATAAAATAAGGCAGTAAGACACCGCGCTGATCCACGACGGCAAAGTATTTTTGATGTTCTTCCATTGTACTGATAAGGCATTCTTTGGGGACAGCCAAAAACTCTTCATCATACGAACCTGATATGGCAACAGGCCATTCAACTAGTGCAGTGACTTCATCAAGCAGGTCTGGATTGATAATGACTTGTCCACCCAGTTCTTTGGCAACATCTAGGGCGAACTGTTGGACACGATCACGTCGTTTA
>CAYNGN010000005.1:707-20860 GCA_964396615.1 uncultured Thiothrix sp.
GACATAGGCTTTTAGTAATGCCGCTTCATAATCACTGGGTATATCAATAGTAAGATCACCTTGTTGATGGAAGCGATGACCGCGTGTGGTGCGTCCTGCGGTTAAACCCATAACCTGCATATCAATAATGTCACCACCAAACAGTGCTAACAGCCATTTGGCAGGGCGGACAAACTCAACGTTGTTATTACCCCAGCGCATCCGTTTTGGTGTAGGTAAATTATCCAGTGAAGTGACAACAATAGCTTCAATAAGTGCGGTGGTTTTCTGTCCTGTTTTGGTTTGTTTAAACACAAACCATTCGCCTTTATCCGTTTGTATTTTATCCAGCTCTTGATAATCCACACCACAGGATTTAGCGAAGCCTAAGATAGCGCGGCTGGGATTGCCCTCTTTATCGAGTGCTGCTTTGGCAGCGGGGCCTTTGCGTTCAATATGTTGGTCGGCTTGTTGGCTGGCAACGGATGTAATTAAAACTGCTAAACGACGGGGTGTTGCGAAGGTTTGTACATCTCCCATGGTTAGTTTGGCATCGTTTAAGCCGTTAACCACACCTGAAGTAAACGCTTTTGCAAGGCTTTTTAGTGCTTTTGGTGGTAGTTCTTCAGTGCCTAATTCAATCAATAGGTCGTGTGCCATCTCATTATTATGTGTCATTATTATTTTCCGTTGTTCGCCTGATTGGTCACTAAAGGGAAACCTAAACTTTCGCGTGATGCATAATAGGCTTCAGCAATGGCACGCGATAAACTTCTTATTCTTAAAATATAACGCTGCCGTTCAGTGACTGAGATGGCACGTCGTGCGTCAAGTAAGTTAAATACGTGTGAGGCATTGAGCATCTTTTCATAAGCGGGGAAGGCAAGTTTAGCTTCAATAAGACGATTACTTTCTGCTTCTGCGGTATCAAATTGAGTAAAGAGGATATTCGTATTGGCTTGTTCAAAATTGTAATGCGATTGTTCTACTTCATTTTGATGAAATACATCACCATAAGTCACCGTGCCTTGTGGTCCTTTTGTCCATACAAGATCATAGATACTTTTGACTCTTTGCAAATACATTGCTATTCGCTCAAGACCATAGGTAATTTCGCCCGTGACAGGTTTACATTCAAGTCCACCCACTTGTTGAAAATAGGTGAACTGGGTAACTTCCATACCATTCAGCCAAATTTCCCAGCCTAAGCCCCATGCACCAAGAGTGGGGGATTCCCAATTGTCTTCAACAAAACGAATATCGTGTACTAATGGATCAAGCCCAAGCTGCTGTAAGGATTCAAGATAGAGCTCTTGAATGTTGTCAGGTGAGGGTTTGAGCATGACTTGAAACTGATAGTAATGCTGCAAGCGATTTGGATTTTCACCGTAGCGTCCATCCGTTGGACGGCGGCAAGGTTGGACATAGGCTGAGTTCCACGGTTCAGGCCCAATCGAACGTAAAAAAGTTGAAGGATGAAATGTCCCTGCGCCCATTTCCATATCGTAAGGTTGCATTAGTACGCAGCCGTGCGCTGCCCAATAATTTTGGAGTGATAGTATAAGACCTTGAAAGGTTGATACATCATTTTTTAGTTGATCCATGTAATCTGATCCATGCGATGATTGGGTGATTTTAAAGAGGGCGCGAATGCAGTACGGTGCAATGCAATGCAATGTTAGTGCTGGCGCAGTATACGCCATATGTGTATAGCAACCAATCCGTGCTGTTGCTTAATGAGGTATTTTAGGACTAAAGAATGAAATTCGCTGATATACTTCAGCGCATTATTTTAATACACCTTTATGGATGGTCTGAACCGAGATGGATAAAAACATGGACATACAAGAAAAACAACGTAAAGCAGTCTCCCTTATATCAGGTGGTTTAGATTCTCTTCTTGCAACTAAGGCAATGCTTGAACAAGGTATCCATGTGGAAGGAATTAATTTCTTTACGGGATTTTGTGTTGAAGGGCACACACATGCGATTCGCAAAAAAGATAAGGCGAAGCCAAAGCGTAATAATGCGTTATGGGTGGCAGAACAATTAGGGATAAAGCTGCATATTATTGATATTGTTGATGAATACAAAGATGTGGTGATTAATCCAAAACATGGTTATGGCGCAAACCTTAATCCCTGTTTAGATTGTAAAATCTTTATGGTGGCTAAAGCGAAGCAGTGGATGGAAGAAAATGACTTTGATTTTATGATTACGGGAGAAGTCATTGGTCAGCGTCCTATGTCACAACGTAAAGAAACCATGCCAATTATTGCCAATGAGTCAGGGGCTGATGACCTCCTTTTGCGTCCGTTGTGTGCAAAAAACCTACCTGCTACGAGACCTGAGTTAGAAAATTGGATTGATCGTGAAAAACTCTATGGTTTTTCAGGCAGAAGTCGTAAACCACAAATTGCACTCGCTAATGAATGGGGCTTTGATGAATATGCCCAGCCAGCAGGGGGGTGTTGTTTTCTGACGGATCCTAATTATTCGGATAAATTAAAAGATCTGTGGCAAAACCGTGGCGATAAGTATTATGAGTTGGACGATATTATGTTGCTCAAGACAGGTCGCCATTTACGTCCTAAAAAGAACTTCAAACTTATTATTTCGCGTGAAGAAGGTGAGACGCGCTATATGGAAGGCTATAAAAATAAGTTTATTTGGCTTAAGACGACAAGCTGTGCAGGGCCCTTGACCCTAATGGATGGCAATGATATTTCTGCTGAGGATATTGAGTTAGCCGCCCGAATCACCGCGCGTTATAGCCAAGGCCGAGATGAAGAGCGTGTTACTGTTGCCACAGGAACACGTTCAAAAGAGTTTACTGAGTTTGATATTAAGCCAATGTTAGCCAATGAAATTCAAGCATTATGGTATTTATAAAAGTTGTTTTTTTACGTCATTAATGTGGTTAAAAAGCAATCATAATGATTAATAATAGAGCTATAAATACTTTATTTTATAGAATTTTTTGCTTTACCTGATAAGTCAAGTTGATTTAGTTAAGTAATGACCTTTAGCTGATAATTGGCTATAATGTTTAGACAAGGAGATTACTCCTAAACCCCAATTACATATCTAAGGTTACATTATGTTTACACGTTGTACTGGCTTATCAAAAAGCTGGTGGTGGTTGTCTATGCTGCTTGGTTTGACGTTGCTCTATTTTTTTATGCTAACGGCAAAACAAGCATTTATAGAAAATAATCTACAGGCACGTGTTCAGCAGCAGCTTAGCGAAGAAGGCATAAAAGGTGCAGTTGTTACGCTTGAGCAGCGTGGTCGAGATGTCTTGTTATCAGGCTCAGTAGCAACTGAGCAAGAGCGTAAGCAAGTTGTTAAACTGGTCAACCGAATAGAAGGGGTCAGGGTTGTTAACAATGCGATTATAGTACCAAAACAAGCTCCTCCCACGTTAGTATTGACAGCAGAGCAAGGGACATTGCTACTAACAGGTGTTTTTCCATCACAGGAGCAGATAAATGACTTTGTGGAGAGTGCCGAATCTTTTTATGGCTCAAGCAATGTCAACAACCAATTAACCGTTGGTAATAATATTGCTTCTCCTACATGGCTGAGCGATAGCAAACTCTTGTTCCCTATCTTGAAAGCGACGGATAAAGCAACGGTAACACTGGCAAAAGGTGTACCTGTATTGTCAGGGGCGGTGTACTCAGCAGCAGAAAAAATGGCATTACACAATCATGTACAAGGGTTGTTAAGTATGCCAGTAATGGATAAAGTGCGGGTCAATAGTCCTATGCAACCTGCTAACATAATGGCACATATGAGAAATGGGCAAATCATTCTAAAAGGCAAGCTTGCTTCCCAAGCACAAATAAATGACATCGTTAATGCTATTTCTAAACCGTTAGATATGAAAAATATTAACAACCAGTTGGTTGTGAGTCATGGCATTTTGCCGAAAGAGGGGCGTTTGACCTTATCAGGCAACACAGATGGTACAACTCACAAAAAATTAAGATTAGCTGCAAAGGACTTTATTAGAACGACAGGTTTTAGTTTTATCCTGAAGGATCGCCTTGTTGGAGAAAAACAGGATGCTAAACAATCTATCACGCTAAATTCTTCTACTGCACTTACAAAAGCCATTACCGCCTGTCAAGGTGAGCTTGACCAAGCTATGTCAGGTAAAAGTATTCATTTTTCGACGAATAAAGCACGTATTAAACAGAACAGTGGAGTCCTTCTCGATAGTATTGTTAAAATAATTACAAGTTGTGAATCTGCTTTGAAAGGAACAGAAATAATCATTAGTGGTTATACCGATAGTAAAGGCAATGATCGGTATAATACAGGTTTAAGTCAACGGCGTGCTGATGCGGTTAAACGTTATCTTGGTAAGGAAGGCATAGCATCCACACTATTAAAGGCAAAAGGTTTTGGTGAGGCTGATCCGATTGCATCTAATACGACTAACGCCGGTAGAGCAAAAAACCGTCGTATTACTTTTTCAGTCGCAAATAAGCAATTGGTTGCTAAGTATAAGTAATGGCTTAAATTACTTAATTATTGTCACTATAGATTGGAAAAAGTAGTTAGGAATAAAAACTAAATAACATGATAAGACCCGTAAGACTCTAAAATACTAAGTTATTTCGTATTTATTCCTTAATGATTCGTTACTAAATACAGGGTTACTGGTATGTCTTATTTATTTTCTCAGCTTTATGGTTGGCTGATGATCTTTTTTCTATTTGGCTTGGTGTTAGGGCTACTCTTTCGCACATCCAACAAGTCTGTTCAATAGGTAAATTAAAAAGGAAAATTAATGTTCTATTTTGTTATACAAACCCTATTTCTATCGTTACTTATCTTTACTATGGGTTTGTTTGTGGGGATTTTCTTAAAACATCTGTTGTGTAAGAAACGACTACAGCGTATTAAATTAGCACACGATATGCTTAAAGCAAAAGGGCAAGGGCAAGGGTATATTTTTCGGAGAAGAGTCAAACGTGAGAAGGCGAATGCGCGTTCCGTTTTTTCTACAAGCGTCAAACCGAGTGAGAGTGCTGCACTGGCAAAGAAAAGAACAGCAGCATTAGTCGAAGGAAGACGACGAGCGGTTAGAGAAGCTGTTGTTAGTACATTGTAAATAAGGGAAAATAAAAAGTCGCTTTCACCAACCCTACTAATAACTCTGTAGGATCGATGAAACCAACCGTTTCTAGCGTGTTACTTATGTGTTGCTGAGTACGAATTACTTAATAAAAAGCATTTCACGGTACTTTGCAAGTGGCCATAGCTCATCAGAGATTTCAGTTTCAAGTGCGTCAGCATGTGCGCGAATCTCAAGCATAAGCGGTAAGATGTTTCCTGCACAATGCTGCATATGGGCATCTGTATCGTCAAAGTCATGTACGGCAATGGCTGTGGATAACTTACTAATGGCTGCAATCATTGCATTGGCTTCAGTTGCTACTGTTTCAGCAACGCTTTTATCCATATCAATACCCATTGCACTCATGCTGGCATTGGTTGTTGCAAGTTCAGCTAAATACGTCATTGCCGTTGGATAAATAGTGGTTTTCGCCATTTCAACAACAAGGTTAGCTTCCATTTCAACGGTTGTAATATATTGCTCAGAATAGACGTTATAACGGCTTTCTAGTTCGGCTGGAGTCAGTACGCCTGTGCTGGAAAATAGTTCTTTTATAGTCTCATCTTTGAAGTAAGGCAGTGCATCTGCTGATGTGGGTAGGTTCTTTAAGCCACGATCTTCAACGGCTGTTTTATGCCATTCAGCAGAGTAGCCATCACCGCCAAAGACAGCATTACCATGTAGATCCATTAATTCTTTAATCACTTCAAGGACGGCATCCGTTTCACCTGTTCCATTAGCAAATTTTACTTCAAGTTGATCCGCAATCCAGTCTAACGAGTCCGCTAGGATGGTGTTCATGGCAACTAATGGACCAGAAACAGACTGTGCTGAACCAACAGCACGGAATTCAAAACGGTTACCCGTGAAAGCAAAGGGTGAAGTACGGTTACGATCACCTGCGTCACGTGAAAAGGGTACGATCTGCGATAAGCCAAGATCCATTAAGCCACCATCAGAATTTGCAGATACTTTGCCTGTTTGGATGTCTTTATAAATTTTCTCTAGTTGCTCACCAAGATAAACCGATAAAATCGCAGGAGGTGCTTCATTTGCACCCAAGCGATGGTCATTACCCGCGGTCGCAATAACGGCACGAAGTAAGGGACCAAATAAATGTACACCACGAATAACGGCACCACAGAAGAGTAAGAAGTTTAAGTTTTCATGCGGTGTATGACCAGGGTCAAGCAAGTTACCTTGTGTTGGATTGCCTACTGACCAGTTAACGTGTTTACCTGAACCATTAATACCTGCAAAAGGTTTTTCGTGGAACAAACAAACAAAGCCATGTTTTTTCGCAGTCATCTTAAAGACGGTCATGGTTAACTGTTGATGATCTGCCGCTATATTGGCGGCTTCAAAATAAGGGGCAAGCTCAAATTGACCCGGAGCTACTTCGTTATGGTGCGTTTTAGCAGGGATACCTAAACGATAAAGTTGATCTTCCACATCTTGCATATAAACTTGAACACGCGCAGGAATCGCACCAAAATAATGGTCGTCAAACTGCTGACCCTTAGCAGGTGCTGCACCAAATAAGGTTCTACCTGTTAGCACTAAGTCAGGGCGGCTATTTGCAAAATTTTCATCAACAAGGAAGTATTCTTGCTCAGCGCCACAGCTTGAATTTAAGGGGGCAATTTTCTTTTCACCCATTAATGACAGCACTCTTTGTGCTGATTCATTCATTGCTTTATTAGAGCGTAGTAACGGTACTTTCTTATCCAATGCTTCACCTGTCCATGAGATAAATATACTTGGAATCATTAAGGTTGTGCCATTATCCGTCTGCATGAGGTAAGCAGGGCTGGTTGGATCCCATGCTGTGTAACCACGTGCTGCATTGGTTTGGCGAATATCCCCATTAGGGAATGAAGAACCATCAGGCTCACCTTTAATAAGTAGGCCGCCTGTAAACTCAGTAATAGCTTTGCCGCTAGGATCAGTAATGATAAAACCATCATGCTTTTCAGCGGTGGCATTGGTCATTGGGTAGAAAATATGTGAGAAGAACTTAGCCCCTTTTGACATTGCCCATTCTTTCATTGCTGCCGCAATAACTTCTGCAACATCTGCATCTAATGCAGTGCCTTTTTGAATGGTTTTTTTGATTGCTTTATAGGCTTTCTTTGATAAAGCATCTTCCATTTTAGCTAAATTAAAAACATCCGTTGCCCAGATTTTATCAAGTGGCTTGGTTGCTTCTAGCCCCATAGGTGCTTGGTTGGTAATGTTATCAATTGCTTGCAGACGATTAGAATTTCCACTCATGGTGTATTTCCTCTGTTAGTTGATGGTATGAAAGGTGATGAAGCTCGTGATTATACGTGTAAAACAAAAAGTAGGTATAAGAAAATAAAATCAATGGCTTGAGGTATTTTTACCTTCATCCACCTGATAACGCTGCCTAAAAGTAGTCGCTGTACATCCAAAGAAACCCTTAAAGCGCTGACAAAAATGGCTAGGGTTATTAAAGCCCAATTCATAACTAATCGTTGTTATTGCCTCACCTTGTTTAATGCGATCAGCCGCACATTGTAAGCGTAATTGTTGCTGTAGTTCTACAGGTGAGCAGGCTAGTTTTTTCTTGAATTCCACATAAAAACGACTACGACTCATCCCTATGTGACGACAGAGTTTATTAATATCAAGTGGTTTCGATAGATTATTACGAATCCAATTCAGTGATGCCATTAAGCGATCAGCTTCAGGGTCAGTAGTGTAATATGTGAGAAGAAAATCTCGGGTTTTATGGCGTAATAAGCGAATAATTAATTCTGATACATGTAAATCAATTAAGATCTGCCTATCAGGATCATTTTCACTAAACAGTTTTGCCAAACGATAAAATAATTGTTGTGTCTCATTGGTGTGATGCGTGTGTAATACGGGCTTCCCTAACTGCCAATGATTAATATCCTCTAGCATGGGAAGTGAATCACTTAAACGGTCGCTAATAAACCCAAGAACTTATGCATTCTATGAAAAATATAACGCTTTCTAATCAATTCGTCTTATACGATAATCCCAAGTATTATTATCTCAATCCAAATGAATAGGGCTGATAGCGGCAACATCAGTAAGAGGGCTTGTTGGTTGCAACGGCTGCTGAACCAATAGGGAGGAAGGGGCTAAAGAAGGCCTTGAGTAACGATAGTTTGTATTATCACTCGATGGTATAAACGTGTTAAACACGCTAAGTGGCTTTGAAATGCTTTTATTTAAACTCCATAGATCTTGTTGCATATGTCCTGTATAAAATGACATTTTTCCTACATTTTGTGACATTCTATCGGTTGTTAATGCAAGGTTGCTTACATTCGTATTCATACCATCCATACTCGTAACAAGTCCATCCATATGGTTTGACATTGTGCGGGTATTGTCTGAAATAATATCCATATTTTTACTAACGCTTTGATTGATTGTTTCTACAGCGTTAGCCATGTGTGCAACATCTTTTGTTAAGGTGCTAACAAGATAAAAACCATAGGCAGAAAGAATCGTAAACGCTATGCTGGCAGGGTAGACCAATAATTGCATGCGACGTGTAGCGGCTTCTTCGCGCTTTCCTAGTTCATGCAGCTTTGTTTCAAGCTTCAATACATAAAGTGAATGGGCTTTATTTTTTTCATTTTTTTTGTCTTTTTTATTATTGATATCCATGAGTGACATTTTTCCCTATGTTGATGTGTTCTCTACATTATCAGTCGTATTTCTCATATGATTGGCTACATTGAAGAAAGACGATTTTAGTGTTTGTAATAATAATGGATCAGTGATTTGTTCTGTCAATGCTTGATTCATGCAATGAAGCCACTGATCACGTTCATTTGAGGTAATGCGAAAAGGTAAATGACGCTGGCGTAATCGTGGGTGTCCATATTTTTCAATATATAACGAAGGGCCACCAAGCCAGCCTGATAAAAATAAAAATAGCTTCTCGCGTGAAATACGAAGTGATTTGGCATGCATAGTACGTAGTGTTGCTACCTTCTTATTCTCATCCATTAAATCATAGAAACGATTAACTAAATGGCGAACACCCTTTTCACCACCAAGTATATCGTATTGTGAGGTAATAAAAGTGGCTTGTTGATCACTATCTGATGCTTTGCTTAATGGTTTTTTCACGGTGTATAACCTTGGATAAGGATAAGAGTAACAGGTAGTATTATTGTTTGCGTTGTCATTTTAATACACCTTTTTATTAGTTTATTCTTAGTCATCTTCTGTAATCCCTTATTGCTCCTAGTATCTTCCTCTAATACCTTATAATTGTCTCATTTCGCATACATTTTTGAATATATCAATGTACTAATATACATGCTCAGAGTATACTCACGCTTTTCTTTAAATGCCGAGTATTTGATTGTGATCGAGAACCTCAGAAATATAGCCATTATAGCGCACGTTGACCATGGTAAAACCACCCTTGTTGATGAGTTGCTAAAACAATCAGGCACATTGGGCGAACGTGCTAATTATGGCGAAAGAATGATGGACTCGAATGTGCTAGAACAAGAGCGTGGTATCACCATTCTGGCAAAAAATACTGCAATTACATGGAACGGTTACCGTATCAATATCGTTGATACGCCAGGGCACGCCGATTTTGGTGGTGAAGTGGAGCGTGTTTTATCCATGGTTGATAGTGTATTACTACTGGTTGATGCTGTTGATGGCCCAATGCCACAAACACGCTTTGTAACTCAAAAAGCATTTGCGATGGGGTTTAGACCGATTGTGGTGATTAATAAAGTCGATCGTGATGGCGCACGACCTGATTGGGTGCTTGATCAAACGTTTGAATTATTTGACCGCCTTGGTGCAACGGATGAACAGCTTGATTTTCCTGTGGTTTATGCTTCAGCATTAAATGGTTGTGCGGGTTTAGACTCTGATGTTAGAGAAGGGGATATGGGACCATTATTTCAACATGTTATTGATAATGTCCCTCATCCTAATGTTGACCCTGATGCACCCTTCCAGCTTCAAGTCAGTGCATTAGACTACAACTCCTATGTGGGCATTATTGGTATTGGTCGTATCAAGCAGGGAAAAATCACTAAAAACACGTCACTTAAGGTGATTGATACGGGAGGCAAAATACGTCGTGGTCGTGTCTTACAAGTACTCGGTTTTCATGGTCTTGAACGTGTTGAAGTGCCTGAAGCACAGGCAGGTGATATTATCTGCTTCACAGGTATGGATAAGCTGAATATATCCGATACATTGTGCGATCCTGATCATGTTGTCGCACTGCCACCGCTGATCGTTGATGAACCAACGGTTACAATGAATTTCCAAGTAAATAATTCACCTTTTGCGGGTAAAGAAGGGAAATATATTACCTCACGTAATATCAAAGACCGTTTAGGGGAAGAATTACTGCATAACGTGGCATTACGGGTAGAGGAGCTTGATGACCCTGATAAGTTCCGTGTTTCAGGGCGAGGTGAATTACACCTTGGTATTCTGATTGAAAACATGCGTCGTGAAAACTATGAGTTAGCGGTTTCGCGTCCTGAGGTTATTACGCGTGAAGTTGATGGGCAACTTGAAGAGCCTTATGAAAACCTTGTTATTGATATTGAAGCAGATCATCAAGGGCGCATTATGGAAGCGATTGGTGAGCGTAAAGGTGATTTAATTAATATGGAGCCTGATGGTAAAGGCCGTGTACGTCTTGAATACTTAATTCCGTCACGCGGATTGATTGGTTTTCAGACCGAATTTATGACATCAACGTCAGGAACAGGGCTTCTGTATCATAGCTTTGAGCATTATGGTCCACATAAAGGCGCAAGCATTGGTGAACGAAGCAAAGGTGTTCTTATTTCCAAGGGAACGGGTAAGGCATTAGCCTATGCATTATTTAACCTGCAAGAGCGTGGTAAGTTGTTTATTGGTCATGCCGAAGAAGTGTATGAAGGTATGGTGATTGGTATTAATAGCCGTGATGATGATTTGGTGGTTAACCCATTGAAAGCAAAGCAGCTTACGAATATTCGTGCCGCAGGTACTGATGAAAACCTCATTTTGACGAAGCCAATAAGAATGACCTTAGAGCAATCATTAGAGTTTATTGATTCGGATGAATTGGTCGAAGTAACACCACTGAGTATCCGCATCCGTAAGAAGCGTCTTATTGAGCATGAGCGCAAAAAGTTTACACGTGCAAAAAAAGCACAAAAAGAGGCGGAAAAAGAAGCAGGTTAGTTTATTTGCAGTACCTATTTTTAAGTGTTTTGGATGCCTTTTTAAAAGAAAATTGTGTTGGATAAAAAATAATAAACAACAGTAGCTAGTGACATTCACTTCTTAAGTTTCTCTGTTAATTGTAATGCTAGATTGATGATGGCATCAATTTAGCATACAATACTCGGTTCGATTTATAATCGTTCGTTTTCAAAGGGGAAACGAACGATGATAGAAAACATAATTTGATGACATCATTCCTCCTAGCAGAGTACGGTGTAGAATTCCCATATAAGCTATTTCTAGCTTATTTTTACGATACTTATAGCAACTTTAAAATCGCTTAGTGGGAACTCCCTTTTTGTTTGTTTTTTTAATATTCCATTTATCCATTTATTAAGGATTTCAACATGGCGGACTCACTTATGCCAACCTATTCACGGCTTCCTGTTACCTTTGAACGCGGAGAAGGTGCGCACCTTTGGGATGCTAATGGAAAACAATACCTTGATGCCATTGCAGGTATTGCTGTGTGTAATGTAGGACATGCACACCCTGATATTGCAGAGGCCATTTATGATCAGGCAAAAAAATTGGTGCATACCTCTAATCTTTACCAGCTTGACTTACAGCAGCGTCTTGGTGAAAAGCTCTGTCAGTTATCAGGATTAAAAGAGGTTTTTTTTAGCAATTCAGGTGCAGAAGCCAATGAAGCGGCTATTAAACTTGCTCGACGTTATGCCAGTCAAAATAACATTGTCAATCCTGAAATTATTGTTGCCTCAGGAGGCTTTCATGGGCGTACGCTTGCAACGCTTTCAGCAACAGGTAATGAAAAAATAAAAGAAGGCTTTGAACCATTGGTGAGTGGTTTTATTCAAGTACCTTACAATGATATTGAGGCGATTAAAAGGATTGCTAAAAGCCAGCCTAATGTTGTTGCCATATTAGTCGAACCTATTCAGGGCGAGGGGGGGGTTAATGTACCTGACGAACACTATCTCACCACAATACGTGAGCTATGTGATCAACATAACTGGTTGATGATGTTGGATGAAATCCAAACAGGTATGGGGAGAACAGGAAAATGGTTTGCGTTTCAACATACGACGATTAAACCTGATGTGATGACCTTGGCAAAAGCACTAGGTAATGGTGTACCGATTGGGGCGTGTATTGCTGGGGAAAAAGCCGCAGGTATATTAACCGCAGGGATGCATGGTTCTACATTTGGTGGCAATCCACTGGCTTGTCGTGCAGCGTTAACCGTTATTGATATTATGGAGCAACACGATCTTTGTCAGCAGGCACAAAAACAAGGCGATTATTTTCTTCAGCAGTTTAAAGCACAATTAAGTCAACCACATGTGAAGCATATTCGTGGTAAAGGCTTAATGATTGGTATTGAGTTAACCGAAGAATGTGTTGGTTTAGTGAAGCAGGCACTTGAAAAAGGCGTATTGCTTAATGTAACGGCTGGCAATGTGATTCGCTTGTTACCACCCCTTGTTATTAGTCAATCGCAAGCTGATCAAATTATTGCAACCGTTATTGAGTTAGTCGATACAATATGATGACAGAAGATGAGTCAATAGCAAGTGCTGGCGTTAAGATTATAAAAATAATAAAGCCAACTAGTTGTTGATTTTACCGAAAAAATAAAAAACCAGAAAATTATTATGACGACCGTAAGACACTTTTTAACCTTAATGGATTTATCGAAATCTGAACTAAATACATTGATTCAGCGTGCTATTACGCTTAAACAAGATTGGAAAAAAAACATTTCCTACACGCCATTGCAACAGCGTACATTGGCAATGATTTTCGACAAGGCATCGACACGAACACGTGTGTCATTTGAAACGGGAATGACACAATTGGGTGGACATGCACTTTTCTTGTCACCACAAGATACACAGCTTGGACGTGGAGAACCCATTAAAGATGCATCTCGGGTTATTTCGAGTATGACTGACATCATTATGATCCGTACCTTTGCGCATGAAACGGTTGAGGAGTTTGCTCAGTATTCACAAGTTCCAGTAATTAATGCGCTGACTGACGACTATCACCCTTGTCAGCTACTTGCTGATGTGATGACATATGTAGAAATTCATGGCAGTATTGAAGGAAAAACCGTTGCTTGGATTGGTGATGGTAATAATATGTGCCATTCATGGATGAATGCGGCTCAGCAATTTGGTTTTCATTTAAATATTGCTTGTCCAAAGGGATATGAGCCAAATGCAGCGTTAATGGAGCAACGTGCAGAGTATATAACGCTTACTCATAATGCAAAAGAAGCGGTATTGAATGCAGATCTTGTTGTTACTGATGTCTGGGCAAGTATGGGGCAAGAAGAGGAGCAACAGAAGCGAGAAGCGGCCTTTGCTGATTTTCAAGTCAATGATGAACTTATGGTATTGGGTAACAGGGATGCTGTGTTTATGCATTGCTTGCCTGCGCATCGTGGCGAAGAGGTCAGTGAAACGGTACTTGAAGGTAAACAGAGTGTAGTTTGGCAAGAAGCCGAAAATCGTTTACATGCTCAAAAGGCATTGATTGAATTTTTAGTCGTTTAGATAAATTTCATGCCACTAAGACAAGACTGAGTTACGAGGCTGGAGCCTCGTAACTAGAAAAGCTAGAAAAAATTATAGCTTTCAAAAAACGTCAACTACTCGTAATCGTAACCATACTCATTTTCTGCGTCATTGTTATCTTCTTCCTCATCTTTCTTGAGGAAAGAAGCTTGTGCTGCTGATTCAGCGTCTGCTTCAACAATAACCGTTACTGTGGTATCAACATCTGCATATAAATGAATATCAATAATATGTTCACCCACATAATGTAAGGGACCTTCTGGCATACGAATTTCATTGGTTTCAAGCGGAACACCTAAAGTGGTGAATGCCTTTGCAATAGCAATGGCAGATACAGAACCAAAGAGCTTACCTTCTACCCCTGCATTTGCCTGAATATGAACCGCTGGTGCCGTTGCAATGCTATCACGACGTGCTTCAGCCTTGCCTTTTACTTCAGCAGCAGCCGCTTCAAGCCCAACGCGTTTTTCTTCAAAGTCAGCAAGATTAGCCTTTGTTGCTATTGATGCTTTTTTCTGTGGGACTAAAAAATTACGCGCATAACCAGAGCGTACGCTGACTACATCACCTAAGCGTCCTAAATTGTCAATTCCTTCAAGAAGTATAACTTCCATCGTTTTCACCTTAATCTTTAATATTTATTGTTTGATGAATCGCTGTCTAAAATCAGCAAAACTATCAATTATTCCTACTGCCGCGAGCATAATTGCCATTTGAACGTTCAGCAAAACCAGTAATAGATACATAGCGACTAGCCAAAGCTGATGCATGTCACGTAACTTAACCAGTGCATGTATGAGTGCAATGCCTTGAAATAAAAAAATGGCTACACCACATATGAGTAACTCCAGCACAATATTGGTTTTTGTTACAAAAGCAATGACAACCAATATAAGGATGATCAATGCTGCAGGCTTGCCAATACGCAATTCGCGAAACTCTTCACCAAAACCACCAGGATTGTAGAGTTGCGCTTGCCAGTTACGCGCCATCAACAGAGCGATCACAATCATCAGGCTGCTCAAAGCAACAACAATGCCAGCAAGTAGCGGGATAATTTCAGCGAAACCTTGTTCTAGTGCCTTCAGGCTTTCTTTATTTTCAGCCGATACCTTTGCGCTGTTCATTGTGCTGTTCAATAACTCTAGCCAGAATACACTTGGGTCAGAAATGATGGTATGTAGTACAACAATCGCCACTACTGATAAGCCTAACAGTGCCTGTAACGTCGTTTCCCAAGAGATTGTCTGACCAAGTATCCATGCAAATAATACAATAGGCATCCATTGAATACATGCCAGCAAAAAACCAAAGGTAAAGTTATGCTGTTCAATATAGGTAAAAATAGCAACGGCTATACTACCTATTAGGGCTAACAATAAGCCTTCCTGCCAGCCTTTTCGTAGTGCTACCAAAGCAATTGCCGCATTGGAAAAAATCCCCAATAGCGGTAATAATGCAAAGACAATCACAAAACCTATAGCTTGAAACCGACCAGCCATAATAAAGCGGGCCATGCTGATTCTCCTGACTTTGTTTACTTATGTTGATCCGTATAAGGAACCAAGGCAAGAAAACGTGCGCGTTTAATTGCAGTTGCTAACTGACGTTGGTATTTTGCTTTTGTGCCAGTGATACGACTTGGTACAATTTTACCCGTTTCTGAAATATAACCTTTTAAAAGATCAAGATCTTTATAGTCAATATCAGTAATGCCTTCAGCAGTAAAGCGGCAATATTTTTGTCGTCTAAAATAACGTGCCATTATAGTGTCTCCTAGTGACTAGTTAATTTCGTGTTCGCGCATGAGGTTTTGCTTTATCATCAACATTTTCTTTACTGAGCAAAGAAGAACTAGTCAGAGCTTTATCTTTCTTAATGACTAGATTACGCAAGATAGCGTCATTAAAACGGAACAAGTCTTCTAGTTTTGATAAGGCATCATTGCTACATTCGATATTCATTAACACATAATGTGCTTTATGCAACTTAACAATAGGATACGCTAATTGACGACGACCCCAGTCTTCAAGGCGATGGACGCTGCCACTGTCTTCATCAATTAATTTTTTATAACGGTCGATCATTGCAGGCACTTGCTCGCTCTGATCAGGGTGTACAAGAAATACTACTTCGTAGTGTCTCATTATAACTCCTTGTGGATTTAAAGTAGCCTCCCGCAATTATAGAATAATATAAGGTGAGGCAAGGAGAGGAGGTCAAGACCTCCAAAGGCGCAGTAGTATTCATTAAACAGACTATTAAGTCAATGAAAAGCTATAAATTTGACAAAAGGTGTAGAAAAGAGTAATCAGTGCATCGGACTATATAATGATGAGATGACTAATGGCTGCTAACAACAAACTTTTACAACTTCGACACCGCATTGATGCAATTGACTCTGAAGTATTAACGTTGCTTAATGCACGCGCTCAGTGTGCTGAAGAAGTGGCTATTGCTAAAAAAGTAGAGCTTGATAAGGAGCTTGCTGATAAGGAGAGTAAGGCAGAAAAGCAAGAAGTCTGCTTTTATCGCCCCGAACGCGAAGCACAAATATTGCATCGTATGGTGGAAGAGAATCAAGGGCCTTTACGTGATGAACAAGTGACAAAAATATACCGCGATATTATTTCCTCTTGTCTGGCACTGGAAGAATGCTTAAAAATAGCCTATCTCGGTCCAGCAGGTACTTTTACGCAAAAAGCAACACGTAAACATTTTGGTGATTGGGTCGATACCATACCGCAAAAATCTATTTCTAACGTGTTTCAAGAAGTGGAAATTGGGCGTGCGCATTATGGCGTTGTGCCGATTGAGAACTCAACAGGCGGTGTTGTTTCGCATACATTGGATAGATTTATCAAGTCCCCACTGCATATTTGTGGTGAGATTCAGTTGCCGATTCATCAAAACTTGCTCTCTTTAAGTCTTGATTGGCAATCAGTAACACACGTCTACTCACATCAGCAATCGTTGACGCAATGTGAGCATTGGCTAAATAAGCATTTACCTCATGCTCTATTAACCGCTGTTGCGAGTAATGCTGAAGCAGCAAAAATGGCAAGTAATGATGCAAATTGTGCCGCTATTTCGAGCATTGAAGCAGCAGAAATATACCAAGTGCCTGTTATTCAACAGCGTATCGAAGATCTTGCCAATAATACCACGCGTTTTATTGTGATTGCTAAGCAAGATAATTTACCTAGTGGTCATGATAAAACATCATTGCTTATTTCTGCCAAAAACCAATCAGGGGCTTTATTTGCATTATTAAAGCCATTAGCAAAATATGGTTTGGATATGAGCCGTATTGAGTCACGCCCTTCACAAAGTGCAAACTGGGAGTATCTTTTCTTCCTTGATATTAACGGACATGCGCAAGATAGTAATGTACAAGCTGCGTTAGTAGAGCTTGAACAACAAGCGGACTTATTAAGGGTTTTAGGCTCTTATCCTGTGGCTATTCAATAAGGAAGGTGCATGAAGTAACTTGCCGATGTACGTTCCTAAATAATATTTAAAATCAATTAAAGAGATTAATTGGGATCTGACCCCTTATTTACTCCTTATTTACTCAACATCACAACGTTTAAGTGAGTCTAGTATGTTGTGCTACACGATTGCTGTATGAAAAAAATGAGGGCGTTTTTGAGGAAAGCGAAGAGCCTAGGGATTTCCCATCTATCTTTTATCCATGATAGGCATAATATTTTTCTTTATAATATGTTGCGCGGTCATTTTATTCATTCGCATAAGGTAATGGATAACAAGGGGAAATTTTGCAATTGAATAATAATAATAATAATAATAACAATGAAAAACAATAGTTTTAAATCGCTTCTTTTAGAAAAGCAAGTAGAGATTTTGTATGAAGGAGGTATTCCCGCTATTTTTTCATATCTGCTTGCAACACCTATTGTCTATTTTTCTTTGGTGGCTGAAATAGATAAACAACAGCAGACTTATCCTTATTGGGCTACTATGGTTGTAGCAATATTTTTTCTATACAGTGCTAATCTCTTTTATTACTTTAGATCTGATAAAAAAAATAGGAATAATGTATTATCACTGAGGCTTTTTTTATTCAATGCGCTTCTAGGGGCAGCAAGCTGGGGGTTTTTACTAGGGTATTACTTTCCATTAAGTGGGCAAGAACATCAGTTTAAACTAATACTACTTGAAGTTGCTGTTACGTCATTTACAACCGTTAGTTTATCTTACTATTTAGCTATTATTATCCCTGTGCTAATAATCTTGTTGCTTCCACTAGAAATAAGATTATTAATGAGTCATTCAACTTTCCACCTGACACTAGCAATGCTCATGCCTGTTTTTTATTTTGCTATGTTTAATATGGCATTGCAAATTAATAAACAGTTTATACAAAATATTCATTCGATAGCACGTTTTAATAAAAAAGAAAAAGACTATAAAAATCTTCAATATGCAATTGATCAACATAATATTGTCAGCATCACAAATGAAAGTGCCGATATTATTTATGCAAATAAAAAATTTGAAAAAATTAGCCAATATTCACAGCATGAGCTAATTAATGAAAATCATCGTATAGTGAAATCAAATGAAAACCCAGCAATTATTTGGAAATCAATGTGGGCAACCATTACCAAAGGAGATATTTGGCGCTGTGACTTAAAAAATTCGGCAAAAAATGGAACATCTTATTGGGTCAATTCAACGATTGTTCCTTTTATGGATAAAGAAGGGAGGCCATATCAATATATCTCAATTTGTACTGATATTACTATGCTAAAAAAGATAGAGCAAAAAAATATTGATGATAAAAATGATGCCTTAATTCAAGCAAAGGTAGCACATATTTTACAAGGACAAAATCCACTCAAAATTCGTATGAATGAAGTATTGTCTGAGATAGCTATAAGCTTGAGTATTCCTATTAAAAACAAACTAATGCTATTTATTTTACCTAATGGAAAAAACACATTAGAACTGTATGTTAGTCATAGTAATAATAACTATGAGTATAAAAGACAATGTAAACATATTATGCATCGTTTACTAAAACAGGCGATTCTCTCAAAAAAAATAGAAACTTCAAATGTTAATTTTTCTGATGATGATGAATTTGTTAGGTATGGCGAGGTGGATAGGAATTATAGTATTCCATTATTACAAAATGATAAGGTCATGGGGGTGTTATTTATACATATCAAAAATTCCACCTATAAAAAAATAATAAGGCTAAATACCTTAACATTTTTGGGCGGGATATTGGGTATTGCTATCGCGAATGAATATCTTAAAGAAAATCTAAAAAAATCACGAACCGTTGCTATTAATGGTGCTCAAGCAAAGGCTGATTTTCTTGCTAATATGAGTCATGAAATTCGTACTCCAATGAATGGAGTACTAGGTATGCTTGATCTTTTGAATGATATGTCTCTTGATAATAAAGCTAAAAACTATATCCATATGGCATATGGATCAGCAAAAATGTTGCTTAATGTAATTAATGATATTCTTGATCTTTCAAAGATTGAATCAGGAAAATTGCATATTGAATCAATTAACTTTGATTTAAAAAAGACATTAGAAGATATCACAACACTTCTTTCCAAGGCTGCACATCAAAAGGGATTGGAAATATTGTGTTATATTCCACCTGCTACGAAAACCCTGTTAAATGGAGATATGTTACGTCTTCAACAAGTGATTAATAACTTATTAAATAATGCTATTAAATTTACGCATAAGGGGGAAGTTTCATTAACTATTTCAACTATTGAAACGATTAGCGATAAAACAAAAATACGTGTTGAAATCAGTGATACAGGGATTGGAATTCCTATCGAAAAACAAGATATGCTATTTCAAGCCTTTACACAGGCAGACACTTCAACTAGTCGTGAGTATGGTGGGACTGGTTTAGGTCTAACTATTTCAAAAAAATTAGTGGAAATGATGGGAGGAACAATTGGAGTAAAGAGTCAAGCTGGGAAAGGATCGATCTTCTGGTTTGAACTGCCTTTTCAGCTTCTTTCTCAACAAAATATTAAAATGACCTCACTGGATAAACTTCGTATTCTTTGTATTGATGATAATGAAACCAATTGCTTTATCTTAAAAAAATATATTGAAAGCTGGGGAGCAGAGAGTGCTATTACCACTTTACCTGAAGTAGGTTTATCGCTATTAACAAAAGCGAGTGAGCAAGGAAAACCGTTTGATATTTTATTACTTGATATGCAAAT
>CAYNGN010000005.1:20884-21111 GCA_964396615.1 uncultured Thiothrix sp.
GGGGGAAGAAATCGCAGTAAACATTCGTCAGAATGCGCTTTTTACTTCACTTAAGATTATTTTATTGAGTTCGATAGGGCTTGATAGTGATAATCAGGGGTATTATGATTTTATTTTGAATAAACCAATTAGGCAGTCTTGTCTTTACAACTCAATTGTTTCCACACAAAACCAGACTTCACCAAGCGATGAAACCGCATTAAATTCTCCTCTTGAGACTAATAAAA
>CAYNGN010000006.1:0-1724 GCA_964396615.1 uncultured Thiothrix sp.
CATTTTATTATCTTGGGAGATAGTCGTAGTGATGCGTTAAAAGAACAGTACTTCACCCAACCTGTTTATAATTTTTCTTACGGTGGTGGGAATTTAGCGGAGGCTATTGATACGTTTTGGTTTGCTAGTAAACAGATAGAGCTTAAAAGAGTTATTATTGGTGTGCCTTTTAATATGTTTAATGAGTTTAATAGCAGTACAAAATTGACTGAAGAGGCTGATTTACTGATTGCAACGCCTTTAAAATACTACCTTAATTTTTTTACAGTTAAAGCATCATGGATGAACTTGTATTCAAAATATATGGATGTTGAGCTAAACTTAGAAAAACCAACGATGAGTAAAGAGGATTTTTGGCAACAGCAATTGAATGTCACTACAAAAATATTTTATGGAAAGTATCAATACCCGAAAAAAATAGTGTCAGAACTAGAAAAAATTAGTGAATATGCTAAAGAGCATGGTATTAAAGTACAAATTTTTATCCCTCCTGTACATCTTGACTTACAACAAAAAATTGATGAATATAAGCTAAATAATGCTTATAAGAACTATAAATTTGAGTTATCTAAATTATTTGAAGTCATTGATTTTGATATCGATAATAATATCACCAAAAATAAAGAAAATTTTTCTGACCCCTATCACTTTACCCCAAAAATTGCACAAGATATTGTGAATGAAATAATGAATGAAACAGCAGTGTTTTCACATAAACGTTGATTTGATGTGTATTACTCAAGAACAAGGATGAAAATTACGTGAAAAAAATGAGATCAGGTTTGTTTCTTGCTTTATCTGATATGTTTTCCAAAGCGTTTGGCGGATTTGTTCAGTTAGCGATCGTTCAGCTAATTCCCTATCAAGACTATTCTATTTTTGTATTGCTCACTAGAGTTCAAGCAATGGTCCAAGTCGGATCTGATTGGGGAGTATCAACAGCAATATTAAGGCATAACTGTAATGGTAAAAACAAGCCAATTACAGGGGGGGCTGCTCTGACACTATTAGTTTCTATTTTTTCTATTCCATCTGTATTAGCACTTATCATCTATTTTTTATTTCCCACAACATTTTATAGTTCTGTTAGTGGTGTTTTGAGTATAGGGATTGTTTTCGTTTTTTTTATAGTATTTTTATTGGGTTCTTCTTTATATAAGATACTGATTAATATTGCCGTTTGTGATGAACTCTTTCATTATATATCAGCTTCAAGTATTACCATAGCCTTGTTGTTTGGTACATTAATGGTCTCATCAGGGTTTTTATTTGGCGTTGTTGGTATTATTGTTACATCATTTTTTGCTCCATGGGGTTACGTTGCTTTTTTCCTTTATAAAAAAATTGGTCTTAAGGGAAAATTAGATAAATGTAAACTGAAAAATTTTGTTGCAAAAGAATGGAAGTTCTCTAGTCTATGCGCCTTTGCTAATATAGCTAGTCAACTTCAGTATTCCATTGGTTTTTTCTTTCTCATGAATACACGTGAAATTGCAGTTGCTGGATTGCTTTATTCACTTTTAAACTATATGCGATTAGTGCCTCAGGCAGCGATTAAAGTGGTTTTTAAAAAATACTTTGGTGCGGGATCAGAAAAAATGTATTCGATTAAGAATAATGTAATTTCAATTCTTGTGCTTTCAACAACAACATTGATTGTTTTTTCTGGCTTATATGGGGTTTATTACTTATTAGGTCACCATCTTCCTGAGGTTTATCAGGAT
>CAYNGN010000006.1:1775-6283 GCA_964396615.1 uncultured Thiothrix sp.
TCCTTGGGCACAAATGAACTTAGCTGAAGGGCGAGTACATATTAATTTATCTATTGTTATCATTGAGATAGTAGTTAATATGATTTTTATTAACGTTGTTGTGGACAATATAACGGCCATTAATATGTTTTACTCATTATCTATTAGTTATGGCGTTGGGTCATTGTTGCATATTGTTGACCGTATTTATTACAATAAGCGTAAAGAAAATAATCCACGTAGCTTGCTGGATTCGTAAAAATAAACGTAATTATTTGAATATCTATAGGTTATTTACTGGAAAAACAATAAGGCTTTTGTATGTCATTAAAAAGAAAATATAGTAATTTTTTGGGGTTTATAAACACAGTAGGTTTTAAAGCTCTATTTGCTTATTTTTTCTTGTTTTTTTTAAAGAAAATCACCAAGATTTTTAATCTTATTTTTAATAAATTAGTCTCCATTAATCTAGAAAAACAACAAGTTGGTTTATTGCACTGGAATGGTAAAAGTACGCAATCTGCGCAAAGCTATAATGCATCAGATCAGTGGCTGGTGTTAAAAAAGGCATGTGATGAAATTATTAAGCATGATTTGATCACTATTGGTGATCAGTCCTATGATTTGTCTGATGATGCTATATGGTTTTATGATCCTGTTAACAAGTCTTACATTAATAAATCGGTTACACTGAATAATTATGTCATTGAGCTTAAGAATACGCGTTTTGATTTAAGAGTCGTTTGGGAGTTAAATCGTCTACAGTTCTTAGTGCCATTGGCACAGGTAGCCGTCATAACGGGTGATAGAGCATATATTGATTACGCATTACAAATACTGAATAAATGGATTGCGCAAAATGGGTATACTGCTGGTCCTAATTGGATGGATGCTCAAGAGTCAGGTATTCGATTGGTGAATGTACTGCTTTTCAAAGAAATAATAGAAAAGGCAGGGGGGTGTATTTCTCTGCCAAAATGGTTTATTTTTTATCATGTGAAATTTCTGCTTGCGGGACTCTCTATTCGTCGCATAACACATAATCATTTTTTTACGGAGTCATGTTCGTTATATGCGACATTACTACTGTTGAAGCCACGTTTTCTTTCGTTGGTTTCATACTTTATCGCAGATGTTATTATGATTGAAGTTAACAAGCAGCTAGATAGAAATGGTTTTAGTTATGAAGGTTCTAGTAATTATACGTTGTTTGTTTATGATGCTTTAGCTTTAGTTTCAGCATTAGAGATTGATCGTAACGCTATGCGTTTAGTGAAAAAAATTGATTATGCTCCCTTTGCATCCTGCTGCGCAGCACTTGATTTAGCAAATGGCGATATTGTGAAAATTGGTGATGCTGATTGTGGGCGTTATGTAAAAGTAAACTGGGTCGCTGACTTATCTCGTCCTTTAGAATATGACCTTTTTCAATCGTTTGAAAGTACTAACAATCATGGCTCTTACTATTTAGGTTTTTTATTTGCTCAAAATGTTTTATTACCTGTAACAGGAGAGAGGAGGGCAGAGTTAGATAAACTAAAGCATGTTACCTATCAAAATAAACGTGCAGGGTTATTTATAAGCACAAATATAAGTACACAAAAATCAAGAAAAGTGGTTATACAAGGTGGAGCAACATGTATTAATAATGATGTTGGTATTGACCATATTCATTCAGACTTAATGAGCTTTATCTATTTTATTGATGGTAAAAGTGTTTTTATTGATCCTAGTACTTTTCTTTATATTAATGGTTTAACACAACGACAAGCTTTGCGTAGTGCAAAACGGCATAACTGTGTTGTAATTGACGAACATGAGTATGCGAAACAGGGAAAAAGTTTTTTTGGGATAACACATTTAACATTAGTGAAGCAATTTGAGGTAATAGAAAGCCAAGATTCTGTAGAGGTGTTTTGTGAGGTTGTTATGCAAGAAGGTGCTGTAAAAAGTAGCTTAAGAAGGCATTTTATACTTTCTGCGGATTTAACATCGTTACAAATAAATACTTCAGGTGAGATGCTTGGTAAGCATTCTGTTACTGAGTATATCAATATGAGCCGTAAAGTGAATACTTTAACGTCGAAGCAGTGCTTAATAGCCTTAAGCGAAAAGCAACGAATAATGATTCACTTTCAAGCGCTTAATGCTAAGGACGATAAGAAAAATAAAGCAACGAAAGTCATAAAACTTAGTGGGAAAACAATTGCATGGGCACCTCGTTATGGTTCTTTAAGCAGAGGGTATCAGATAAAACGAGCAGTGGATTTTAACGATCAGTTTGCTTTTAGTACGAGTATTACTTTAGAACAAGGAGTTGAATAGTAGTGCGTAAAAAAATTGTTTTTATTGTTACTGAACCACTTGATCCTGTCGTCTTTTCTCAAGTCTTGCTCTTATCTGAGCAAGTGAAAAAGCATGGTTTAGATGCCGCTGTTGTATTTCTATTACAAACACAAGCCTATAAAGCTTATAAAGCAAATACAACAGCATTAAGACAGTATAAGACGGTTGAGAGTGTGTTTTTTTGTCCTTACCAGAATCGTTTTATTGGTAGACTCTTCGCACTGACATGTTTGCTAAAAGTAAGATTAGCAAACTGGAAGGCAGCACTTATTTTTCATTGTAGAGGTGATCGTGCTGCCCAGTTTGGGAATGATTTTAAGGGTTTGTTAAAGGCTAATATTGCTATTATTGCTGATTTTCGAGGTGATTTAGTCGCGGAAGTGAAAAATAATCCCCCTTTTATTGAACGAATTTTAAAGACAGAGCCTGGATTACTGACACATTCTGATGGATGTCTTTTTGTTTCAAATCACTTAAAACAGGTGATAGAAGCGCGTTCAGGTTATGTGCAAGGTAAAAGTGCTGTTTTTTATTGTGCTGCTGATGAAACAAAATTCGCTTTTAATGAGCAAGAGCGGCACCGAATTAGACAACAGCATGATCTTGGTGATTCTCCTGTGGTTATTTATAGCGGCAGTATTGGGCGTTGGCACTGTTTTGAGAAGGTTTTAGCATTAAGTTTGCTATTGGTACAGAGTAATAAAAATATTAAGTTTATTTTTTTGGTCAATGATCCACAAAATGCACAAAAAGAATTAGCGAGTGAAAATCATACACAACTCCGTGATCATGTGACTCTTCTTAATGTACAGCCTAATGAAGTGCCTGCTTATTTATCTGCTGGAGACGTGGCGCTTTTATTAAGACGACCAGACCCGATTAATGCATCTGCCAGCCCTGTTAAATTTGCAGAGTATGTACTCAATGGACTTAAGATAGTCATGTCTGCGGCGATATTTGATTATGCTAAATTGACAGCGAGTCAGGACTTAGGCTGGGTTGTGAATGATTTATCTGAGGATGAGCTAAAGCGTGTTGCGACTGATATTGATCATTTTTTTAAGACCTCACTTGAACGAAATAAGGTAGACGATAAGCTTAAGCTGTTATCTAAGGACTATCATGCAGAGCATTTATGTTATTTTTATAATGACTTATGAAATCAAATAATTTTGTGTAACTATTTGATTTATAATTATTTAAAGGTTGGTGTATTATGAGTGGCTTTTTTGTAAAAGAAAATCTTGAGTATTCTGAGGCTGAAATCAAAAATATTGTTAGTGATATCAAAACCAAAGGGATTGTCGAAATTAATGATTTTTTTAAACGATCAACTATTGATGGTGGGATTGAGTATGTAGACTCTGTGCGTAAAAATCTTAAAAAGGATGCGTTTTCTTTTAGATATTATGATATGGATCCATGTGTCTTTACTGAGCTGCAGAAATCAACGCATTTGAAAGCTTTTTTAGCCAAAATATTAGCAGTATCAGGGGTAAAAACATCTGAGGATGATGTTATACATCACGTCATTAGATGTACTCATGGTGAAACGAATAGAAGAGATGCTAATAAGTATCATTTTGATGCTTATGATTTGACCTTATTGATGCCTGTTATAACACCTACTGACCCCGATCTTGATTGTGGTGATTTAGTTGTTTTTCCTAATACACGACAGTTTAGCAAAAATCTCCCTAAAAATATTTTATTTAAGGTTATTTTTCAGAGCAAAGTAATGCGAAATTTTGCTACCAAAGACTGGTTTAGGAAACTATTTAAAGCAAGCTTGATAAAAGTAAAACCAGGCAGTGCTTACTTATTTTACGGGTTTAGAACCTATCATGGGAATATAGAAATGGATGAGAGTTTAATTAGAGCTTCAGCATTGTTTCATTATCATGATCCTCTTGCTAAAAGTAAGCTTATTAAGCTTATTGAACAAAGACGTACTGCTCCGCAAAACAAATAGTATTCCCGAGGAAAATTTAAATGAAGCAAGTATTTAAAACAAGACAAAGCAAATTTAAAATGAGTGATGTTCCTGCTCCAGTGGTGGGGGATAATGAATTATTGATAAAGACGACTCGCACAGTTGTTTCAATAGGGACGGAAACGATAGGGGCTAAAGCACCCTCTAGTAAGCTTGCTGCTCTTGATGGTAAAGTACAAAATGTCAAACG
>CAYNGN010000006.1:6295-18922 GCA_964396615.1 uncultured Thiothrix sp.
TGATAATGGCGTTGACACTTTTTTGCGTAAAGTGCAGGTTTTAAATGGTGTCAAGGAAGCGCCTGGCTATAGTTTGGCGGGTCATGTTATTGCTAAGGGAAAAGATGTAAAGCAATTTAAAATTGGACAACGTGTGGCAGCAGCTGGCTCTGCAGTTGCTACCCATTCCGAATATGTGACGGTTCCTCGGCATTTAGTTGCTGCTACGCCAGATAACGTTACTGATGAGCAAGCCTCATTTACCACAATGGGTTCTATTACGCTGCAAGGCATTCGTTTATTAGATCCTAAGCTAGGTGAAAGTGTGTTGGTTATTGGACTTGGCTTAATTGGTATGATTGGGATGAAGCTATTAGAGGCCAATGGTTGTCGAGTAGTGGGGTGTGATCTTGATCCACGCAAGGTGGCGGCTGCTAAAGAGCAGGGGTTTACTGAAACGTTTGCTGTGAGCGATGATTCTTTTTTTAGAACCATAAAAGCTGAAATTTGCGCACATGGGTTTGATAATGTGCTTGTTTGTGCTTCTACCTCGTCATCATCGCCACTTAATGGTGCTTTTGAAGCAGCAAAGAAAAAAGGACGAGTTGTTTTGGTCGGTGCGGTGGGAATGGAAATCGAAAGAGCAAACCTCTTTGTCAAAGAAATTGATTTTTCAATTTCATGTTCCTATGGTCCTGGACGTTATGATGAAAGCTATGAGAAAAAAGGCATTGATTATCCTTATGCTTATGTGAGATGGACTGAAAATCGCAATATGGAGGCTTTTTTATGGTTATTATCAACAGGTTCTGTTGATATGGGATCATTGATTACACATAGAATACCTTTCGTTGAAGCTGAGACCGCTTATGACACGATTATGTCATCCAGTGCTTTAACCGTTGGTGTTGTGTTTGAGTATCCTCAAGATGAAGTACCCGCCGATTTATCCCATAGAATTGATAATATACAACAGGCTAAGTCGACCGCACTTTCAGCCATGGCTAAATTTAAGCCAAAAGGGGAGAAAGTTTTATTTGGTGTTATTGGTGCTGGAGGATTTGCTTCTCGCACGTATCTTCCTTTTATTTATAGCCACTCTGGATGCGAACTAGCTGCGGCATGTGTAAAAACAGCATTAAGTAGCCAAAAAGTAATGGAAGAGTTTAATCCTGCTTTTATGACAACTGATTACCATGAAGTACTTAATGATGAGAGTATTGACGCGATTATTATAGCAACCCGTCATGATTCACATTATGAAATTGCTAAAAAGGCTTTATTGAAAGGCAAGCATGTTTTAGTAGAAAAGCCAATGGCATTGATACAAGAACATTTAGATGATTTATACGAAATAGCAAAATCATCAGGAAAAATATTTTCAGTGGGGTTTAATCGCCGTTATTCACCATTAATGACACAGTTAAAAGAAGGAATAGGTTCAACGCCTTGTGTGGTGAGTTATCGTATTAATGCTGGGCAATTACCTGATACACATTGGACGCAAGATAAAGCCGTTGGTGGCGGGCGTATTATTGGAGAAATGTGCCATTTTATTGATATAGCGCGTTTTTTGGTTGATAGTGAGATAGAAAATATGAGTACCTCACATATTACGCCGAATGACACGACTATTTTATCGATTGATAATATTGTGACGGTTATTGAGTTTAAAAATGGTTCTCTGGCAACGATTCAATATGTTTCTATTGGTGCTAAGTCGCAAGAAAAAGAAAAAATAGAAGTGTTTTCTGCGGGCATTTCTTATGTTCTTGATGACTTTGTCAGCCTAACAACCTATCGCGACGAAGTAGAAGTTCTTGCTTTAAAAGCACAAAATAAAGGTCAAAAAGAACAGTTTGAACAGTTTTTCCTCGCTATTAATGGTAAAGAAAATAATCTGGTGAGTGCTGAAGATTGTTATATAAGTTCTACGTTAACCGTTGAAGTTGATAAACTTTATGATTAGAGCCTATATTTAGGTTATAAACTAGGCTAGAAGGAGAGAGGTCTTAATGAAAAAACGTGTAGTAATAGTGGGTATGCTACCTGCTCCTATTGGTGGGGTCAGTATTCATGTTATGAGACTATCAGCTGAGTTTGCTAAGCGGGGATATAATGTTACGGTGTTTAACTTATCCTCAGAGACAGAAACTGAAACGATGAAACACCTAGAGCGTTTAGGCGTTGTTATTGTTGATGGTGCTAATCTTACTTCGTTTAAACTGGCGACGACTTTATTTAAAACCATTAAGCATCATGATGTTGTCAATGTGCATACAAAACACTGGATTGTTTTTCTCGTCTTAATTTTGACTACGTTTCTAAAAAGAAAGGTAGAGCCTGTTTTAACCCTTCATAGCTTCAGAGAAAATCTTGATGAAATGCATTTTATCTTAAAAATGTCATTTTTGTGGGGGTTCTAATCCAGCTTCAGTTTCTTCAACAACTTAAAAAGAAAAACTATTCCTACTAGGGATAGATGAGAAGAAAGTTTTTGTCTCTAAAACATTTATTCCTCCCTTAGATTTTGAATATACAGCGGTGCCAAAAAAAGTATCTGTTTTTATTGATAATAAATTTCCAGTAATGAGTGCCAATGCGTATAAACTGCGTTTTTACAATGGCGAAGATCTGTATGGTTTTGATTTATGTATCAAGCTAACCAGTGAGCTTAAAGCGGCAGGTTATGCGCCAGCATTGATTTTCTCATTACCTGATGTAGGAGAGGAAGGCTATTTTGCAGAAAAAATGCAAGAGATAAGCGATTTAAAACTTAATGATAATATATTGGTCTTAAAAGGGCCGCATAGTTTTATACCCATATTATCAAGTAGTGATATCTTTATTCGTCCAACGAATACTGATGGTGACTCTATCTCCATTCGTGAATCCCTTGCGCTTAATAAACCAACTGTTTCAAGTGATATTGTGCAAAGACCGAAAGGAGTCGTTATTTTTCGTAATCGGGATTCAGCAGACTTACTGGCTAAAATAGTTGAATTATGTGAAGGGCTTAGTAAAGAAGAGAGAGGTTTTCAACAAGACAATACGAGTACTAAAAGTGATTATGCAAACGATGACGCTGTTAAAGAAATTATAGATATTATTGTTGCTGCATAACAACATCTGAAAGGGGAGTTTATAAGCATGTGTGGTATTACAGGATATTTCAGTACTCAATCGGTTGATAATGCCATATTGGAAAATATGGCGAATGCTATTACTCATCGTGGTCCTGATGACATAGGTGTATGGAGTGATGTTGACAAAGGGATTGGGCTGGCACATCGTCGCCTTTCCATTGTAGATTTATCTCCTGCTGGGCATCAGCCGATGCATTCTGCAAATCAGCGCTATGTTCTTGTCTTTAACGGTGAAATTTATAATCATGATAAATTACGCAATAAACTTGAGCAGGCTGGAACATCGTGGGCATGGCGAGGACATTCTGATACAGAAACACTATTAGCTTGTATTGAAGCGTGGGGAATAGAGAAGACCTTACAACAAGCTATTGGCATGTTTGCGATTGCTTTATGGGATAACAAGGAGAAGACACTGGCGTTAGCACGTGATCGTTTAGGTGAAAAGCCACTGTATTATGGATGGCAAAATAACACTTTTTTGTTTGCTTCTGAGCTTAAGGCATTGAAAGCACATCCTGATTTTTCAGCGCCAATAAATCGTGATGCTTTATGTCTTTATATGCGGCATATGTATATTCCTGCACCACACAGCATCTATGAAGGGATTGCTAAACTGCCCCCAGGACAAGTGCTTACTTTATCTGCCAATCAACGCGAACCACAGATAATCCCTTATTGGTCAGTTGCTAATGCGATTGATAGGGGGAAGAATAAACCCTTTATGGGTTCAGCAGATGACGCTGTTTCTAGCTTAGAAACACTTCTTACCAGTGCAATTGGTCAACAGATGATGGCGGATGTCCCTTTAGGGGCTTTTCTTTCAGGAGGGGTGGATTCATCAGCTGTGGTAGCGTTGATGCAAGCGCAATCTGATCTCCCCATTAAAACATTTTCGATTGGCTTCCATGAAGAAGCGTATAACGAAGCAGAACATGCGAAAAGTGTTGCACAGCACTTGGGTACAGAGCATACAGAGCTGTATGTTACTGCTGAGGACTGTATAAATGTTGTACCTCATTTACCCGTATTATATGACGAGCCTTTTGCTGATTCGTCACAAATACCAACATTTTTAGTTTCACAATTAGCACAACAACACGTGACCGTTTCGTTATCAGGTGATGCAGGTGATGAGTTATTTTGTGGTTATCAACGTTATCTAACAACAGCTGATATTTGGCAAAAATTGTCACGTATGCCTAGTCCTGTTAAACGAGTGATTGCAAGTGTCATGCCTTCCGTAAGTAGAGGCGTTTCTAAATTACAAAAGCGAAAAAATATTGCTGATAAGCTTCATCGAGCGGCTGCGATTATTAATAAGCCGTCACTTTTAGAATTATATCGCAGTAGAATCTCCCATTGGAGCGAGCCAACTAATATTGTTATTGGTGGAAAAGATGCGCCTTCAGCAACGCATGTTCAGACAATAGAATCGTTAGCAGATCTCAGTGGTATAGAACAAATGATGGCATTTGATCTACTGACTTATTTACCTGACGATATTCTCTGCAAGGTAGATAGGGCCGCAATGGGAGTTTCATTGGAAACGCGCGTACCATTTCTAGATCATCGTGTGGTTGAATTTGCATGGCAATTGCCTTTGAAGTACAAGCTGCGCGAGGGACAGACTAAATGGGCATTGCGTCAAGTTTTGTATCGCCATGTCCCCAAAGAAATGATTGAACGTCCTAAGATGGGCTTTAGTGTTCCTATTGCAAGTTGGTTACGGGGGACGCTACGAGATTGGGCTGAAAATTTATTGGATGAAAGTCGTTTGCGTCAGGATGGTTATTTCTATCCTGTGATTATTCGGCAAAAATGGCAAGAGCATTTATCTGGGCAATGTAATTGGGCTGATCAACTCTGGCAAGTATTAATGTTTAATGCTTGGTTAGATGAAAACAAATAATAAGGTTATCAAAGATAGTTGTTATGGAATTCAATGTTAGAAATATTTTAAAGTTAATTCGTCCCCACCACTATATTAAAAATTTATTTATTTTTATGCCACTCTTTTTTGTTGGCAGTACTGCAGAGGTAGAACTATTATTACATTCGGCTATAGCATTTTTTGCTTTTTCGTTATCAGCAAGTGCTATTTATATTTTAAATGATTATCAGGATATAGAAGAAGATAGTCAACATCCAAAGAAAAAATATCGGCCTTTAGCATCAGGAGCTATTTCTAAAAAAAATGCCATTATCTTGATGGGGATTTTCATTGCTATCGGCATGAGTTTGATGGCTTCATTATCATTGGAGGCATTGGGTGTTCTCAGTATTTATGTTGTATTAAATATTGCTTATAGTTTTTATCTAAAGCATGTCAGTATCTTAGATGTCACCATTATTGCAATTGGTTTTGTGCTTCGGCTTTTTATTGGTTCCACAGTTACAGATGTACCACTTTCGATGTGGATGGTTATCATGACCTTTCTTCTTGCACTATTTATGGCATTGGCAAAACGCCGTGATGATGTTTTGCTCTTCATTAATACAGGTAAAAAAATGCGCAAGGTGATTAGCGGCTATAATTTACAATTTATTGATGGGGCAATGATGATTATAGCCTCGGTGGTTATTATTGCTTATATTCTCTATACCCTATCAATATCAGCGGTACAACATATGCAAAGTGAGTATTTATATCTTACGGCATTATTTGTTATTTTAGGGGTTATGCGCTATTTACAAATAGCGTTTGTTGAGCATAACAGTGGCTCACCAACCAGAATTTTCCTCAAGGATACCTTCATGCAGCTCACTATTTTTGCATGGCTACTTTCCTTTGTATGGATTATTTATGTATGATTGCGATTAAATATATCTTATTTGCTGTTATTTCAACGGTTTTTAACCTCTTGTTTCAATATTTTAGTCTTTTTTTCTATGTTGGTTGGGGGGGGCTTTATCTTGCAATGTTAATCGGCACGCTGGCTGGGCTTGTTAGTAAATATGTTCTTGATAAGAAGTATATTTTTTATCACACCCCGAAAAATAAAGCCGATGATGCCAAAAAATTTATGCTGTATTCTTTGATGGGTGTTGTTACAACCGCCATTTTTTGGGGAACAGAGATAAGTTTTGATCGGCTGTTTGCCAGTGAGCAAGCTAAGTATGTGGGAGCAGTGGTTGGTCTTAGTATTGGTTATATCATTAAATACTTTCTCGATAAAAAATATGTCTTTGGAGTATCTGCTGTATGAGTCTGCTTAGTTGGGGAAATTACCCTAAAATCAATAATAAATCGTTTTGTTTTAATAAAAATGTGACATTAAAACGCATTATAGGCAGGCATAATGACTTGATACCCTATGGCAATGGTCGAAGTTATGGTGATAGTGCATTAAGTAAAAATATTATTCATGTAAGGCCCTACCATTATTTTCTTAGCTTTGATGAGAGCAGTGGTAGGCTTCACGTTCAGGCAGGAGTATTGTTGTCTGAAATATTAGATGCGTTTGTTTCCCGTGGTTGGTTTTTAAAGGTAACGCCAGGAACTAAGTTAATTACCGTTGGTGGTGCTATTGCTAGTGATGTACATGGGAAAAACCATCATATAGCAGGATGTTTTAGTGAGTGTGTAGAAATGTTTCGCTTAATGTTGCCTGATGGCGAGGTCGTTACTTGTAGCAAACAAGAAAATACAACATTGTTCAAGGCAACGTGTGGTGGTATGGGGCTTACTGGCGTAATTCTTGATGCAAAAATATCACTAAAGAAAATCAACTCCAAATATATCAATCAAACCACGATTAAAACCCATAATCTTAAAGAAACATTTGCTGCATTTGAACGTTATAAAGATAGCTCTTACTCAGTAGCATGGATAGATTGCCTTGCTAAAAATGATGATCTTGGTCGTTGCTTGTTGATGACTGGTGGTTTTGCTGATGATGGTGATCTTGAGTATAAATTAAAAAAGAAAGTGAATATTCCTTTCAATTTCCCCTCTTTTTTGTTAAATACATGGACAGTTAAGGCTTTTAATTTTCTATATTATGGCAAGGTTAGGGAAATAATATCAACACAAAAGGTTGATATTGATGCCTATTTTTACCCTCTTGACTCCATTAATAATTGGAATAAAATTTATGGTAAACAAGGTTTTACGCAGTACCAGTTTATTTTGCCAAAAGAAACCAGTTTTGCTGGTTTGGAGCAGGTATTAAAAGCAATAGCAAATTCTGGTAAAGGTTCTTTTTTAGCGGTGCTAAAACTTTATGGTGCTGCGAATGATAATTATCTATCCTTTCCAATGGAGGGGTATAGTCTGGCTTTGGACTTTAAAATTGAAAAGGGCTTGTTTGAGTTGCTTAATAAGCTTGATGAGATTGTATTGCAGCATAGCGGTCGTATTTATTTGGCAAAAGATGCCAGAGTTAGTAAAGAAGTATTTGAACAGGGTTACCCACAAATTGAAACATTTAGAGCATTAAGGAAAAAACTCAAAATGAATAAAAGATTTAACTCTCTGCAATCACAACGTATGGGAATATAAAATGAGCTATGTATTAATCATTGGTGCTAAAAGTGATATAGCAAAGGCTGTGGCAAGTACATACGCCGAAAATGGCTATGATCTTTATTTGGCTGCAAGAGGTTCAAGTGAGCTAGAAGCATTTGCGAATGATATTAAGATACGCACACAAAAAACCGTACATTGTGTGGAATTGGATATTTTAGATTATGCATCGCATACAGGTTTTTATACGGCTTTGCAAGAAAAACCTTTGGGAGTGATTTCAGCTATTGGTTATCTTGGAGAGCAAGAAAAAGCACAAGAGAGTTTTGAAGAAGCACAAAAAATTATAGATACCAATTATACAGGTCTTGTTAGCTTGTTTAATATTATTGCTAATGACTTTGAGCACCGAAAAAGCGGCTTTATGGTTGGCATCAGCTCTGTTGCAGGAGATCGAGGACGAAAAAGTAACTATTTGTATGGTTCAGCAAAAGCAGCATTTACGGCTTATCTTTCTGGACTTAGGAATAGACTTTATGCTGCAAATATCAATGTATTGACCGTTAAGCCTGGTTTTGTTGCAACAAAAATGACAGAGGGGATGGATTTACCTGCAAAATTAACGGCTCAGGCTGGAGAAGTTGCAAATGATATCTATAAAGCTCAACAGAATAATAACGATGTACTTTATACGAAGTGGCTATGGCGCTGGGTAATGCTGATTATTACCCTTATTCCAGAATGGATGTTTAAGAAGATGAGACTATGAAATTAAGTGGTATAAGGAATGTAGCGAATTTAATCAGTATAGCGGGTTAATCGCATTTTTATTGTTCATTAATAACCTCTGTACTAGACGCTTAAAATTATATGCTGTTAGTTTTGTATCTTGAAAATTTACATAATAAGTCCTGTGCCTTTTAAAAGCTGTTTTTTGTGTAGAGGGTTTCATGTGAGATGTAGATGAAATCTATTAAACACCCTGTTGTTGCATTTTTATTTTTTCTAGTGGCAGCTTATGCCTTGTATATGTCTTCATCTAAGCCCATACATAACTGGGATATGATTATGTATATTGCAGCCGCTAAATCGTTAGAAGAGTCCGATGTTAGGGCACTTCATACATTCACGTATGAGCAGTTGAAATCTTCAGTATCGGCAGCAGAATATGAGACGTTAGTTAAGGGTGACTATAGACATGCTATCAGTACTGATGCATCAGCCTTTAGTGAGCAGCTCTCCTTTTATCAAATACGTCCATTGTATAACGGTGTTAACTATTTGCTTTATAAGGCAGGTATTAATCTTGCCTTTGCAACGCACATCGTTTCAGCCATTGCGGTTATGGTGGCAATGGTTTTTCTCTATTTTATGTCGAGCGGCTTTTTAGCAAAGCCCTTTATTTACGCTATTCCTTTGTTGGCATTTATTTTTGGTATCACTGAGTTAGCACAGTTTTCTACGCCTGATGCTTTGGCCTTTTTAGCCGTTATTGTGTCTGCTTATCTTTATTTGAAACAACGTATACTGTTGCTGCTCGTTTTTATACCTATTATGGTTTGTGTGCGGACAGATTTGATTTTGTTTACGGTGCCTTTATTATTGTTCATCATTTTATTGGATAACAATATTCGAGGAAAAGCGGTTTTATCAATGGTCACCTCCATTATTCTATATGTTGCTCTGGGGGCTTATTGGGATAATCCTGGCTGGTCAACAATTGTTTATTTCACGCTTGTTGAGTATCTTCCTCATCCCATTTCAATGCCACCCACTCTGACGATTTATGATTATTTTAGGGCGTTTTACATTGGACTTACAAGTTTGTTAAGCAACAAGCTATTTCTATTTTATGCCGTTATTTCATTATATTCTCTTTACATTATGATGAAACGTATGAAGGCAACATCCCTTTTGGGGATGCTTAATTCACCCTTTATTGTGCTGTCTCTGGTTTGTATGTTGTTTTTTGCAAGTCATTTTCTTGCTTTTCCAGTGGCATTTGATCGATTCTTTTCTGGAATATATTTAATAGGGGCTTTTTCATTGCTCTGTATGATTGATGATAAGAATACACAGAAAAACACACATAAAAATATATAAATATTTTTACTAAACCTAAAATTTAACTAACTAATTACTAATATAATGAAACAAATACTGCAAAATTTGGCAAATGGGGAAACCTCTTTAGTTTCTGTCCCTTGTCCAAAAAATATAAAAGGCAATCTATTGATTGCAACACGTAATACCATCGTTTCTGCGGGTACAGAACGTATGTTGGTTGATTTTGGTAAGGCAAATTATATTGATAAGGCACGTCAGCAGCCTGATAAGGTTAAAATGGTGTTAAATAAAGTGGTTACGGATGGTTTAATGCCTACCATTGATGCTGTTCGTTCTAAACTGGATCAACCATTACCCTTAGGCTATTGTAATGCGGGTGTTGTGTTAGATAGTGGTGTTGATGGATTTGAAGTGGGTGATCGGGTGGTTTCAAATGGAAACCATGCTGAAGTTGTTCGTGTTGCTAAAAACTTATGTGTGAAAATTCCAGATGCTGTTGATGATGAATCGGCTGCGTTTACCGTGTTGGGGGCTATTGGTCTGCAAGGTATTCGCTTGCTGAAGCCAACACTCGGTGAGTGTGTTGTTGTTACGGGGTTAGGATTAATTGGCTTATTGTGTGTGCAAATCTTGCGTGCGAATGGTTGTCGTGTTTTAGGCATTGATTTCGATTCAAATAAATGTGAACGGGCGCGACAGTTTGGTGCAGAGACGGTTGATTTATCAAAAAATGAAGATCCTGTTATTGTCGCACAAGGTTTTTCAAGAGGGCGAGGTGTTGATGGTGTTTTAGTAACAGCAGCCACACAGTCTAATGAAGTCATGCATCAAGCGGCTGAAATGTGTAGGAAGAGAGGACGGATTGTTCTTGTTGGTGTGGTGGGGTTAAATCTGCGACGTGATGATTTTTTTAAAAAAGAAATTACCTTCCAAGTTTCAGCGTCTTATGGGCCTGGGCGCTATGACCCCTTTTATGAAGAACAAGGACATGATTATCCTGTTGGCTTTGTTCGCTGGACGGAGCAACGCAACTTCGAAGCTATTTTGGATATGATGGCATCAGGTGCACTGGATGTAAAATCATTGGTTACCCATCGCTATGCAATTGGTGATGCACTTGATGCGTATAAATTGCTTGATGATGCTTCCGCATTGGGGATTGTTTTGACGTATCCAGAGCAGTCTAGTGAAGCATTGACGGTATCAAAGGTTACGTTAAATGAACCTGAACCTTCTTCTGCATCCTTCAATGCTGCCCATCCTCGTGTTGGTTTTATTGGGGCAGGAAACTATGCCTCTCGAACGTTGATTCCCGCCTTTAAAGAAGCAGGTGCTGTGCTTGATACATTGGTAACAAGTGGAGGTATTAGTGGTGTTCATCATGGTAATAAAAATTCGTTTTTAACAACGTCTACTGAAGTGGGCGATTTGTGGAGCAATGAGCAGCTTAATACGATTGCTATTGTTACACGTCATGATGCCCATGCATTGCAAGTGGTTGATGCGTTAGCAGCAGGTAATAATGTATTTGTTGAAAAGCCATTAGCATTAACGTTAGCAGAGCTTGATATGATTGATGAGGCGTATCAAGCAGCCAATAAAACAGAAAATGTACGCTTAATGGTGGGTTTTAACCGTCGTTATGCACCTCATATTGTAAAAATGAAGGAATTGCTGAATAGTCACCGATCACCAAAGTCGATTGTTATGACCATTAATGCGGGTGAAATACCTGAAGATCATTGGACGCAAGACCCGTTAGTTGGTGGAGGGCGTATTGTGGGTGAGGGTTGTCATTTTATTGACTTAATGCGTCATCTTGTGGGGCATTCTATTGTTGATTCTCAAGCAATGATGATGGGTAATGTAGCAGGTGTTGGCATTAGAGAAGATAAAGTAAGTATTACCTTGTCGTTTGAGGATGGCTCATTTGGCACGATTCATTACCTTTCCAATGGCGGTTCTGTCTTTCCTAAGGAGCGTATTGAGGTTTTTTGTGATAATGCTGTTTTGCAGATGGATAATTACCGTGTACTTAAAGGCTACGGTTGGAATGGCTTCAAGAAAATGAAATTGCTGAAGCAGGATAAAGGACAAAAAGCGTGTGCTAAGGCCTTTATTGAATCAGTGCGAGAAGGTAAGGAGGCACCGATTACTTATGAAGAAGTTATGGAAAGTTCTAGAATTTCGATTGAGATAGCAAATTCATTGCGTAGCTAATTATTTTCACTTAATAAGCTTTTATCTATAGATAGTCAGACAATTGCGTTCACAGATTAGAAGTAAGTCGCGTGCGTTAGCGTGAATGTAATTATCTGAACAATATCTTGAAATTGTAAAAAATATAGGCTGGATAAGGCAGGTTATCCAACCTATTCTGTACTAGGGATGTAAGCCTTATTAAAAAATATATATTATTATTGCATACACTGCGTTATTTGAAGTTTAGGCAAATTATGGGGCGTATAAGACATATGCTGCATAGGGCTAAATCTGATTTATCTCCAGCACCTCAGCAAGCTGATTTATCAGGAAAATGGGTTGCTGTTGCAGGCCGTCATCAATGTATGTTGATGACTAATCGTTTTGAGTTTCTGAATGTGGCCGCTGATATAAAAACAGCCGCAGCTTGGAATGATACTCAACATGCAAAGTTGTGGCTGTATAATCTGCACTATTTTGATGATTTAAATGCAAGGGATGCTGAAAAGAGAGTGGACGGGCATTGCTTGTTAATACAACGATGGATAGATGAAAATCCTGTTGGCTTTGGCAATGGCTGGGAGCCTTATCCTAGTTCGCTAAGAATTGTTAACTGGGTTAAATGGAGTCTTTCAGGTCAGTTATTAGAGCCTGAATGGAATCATTCTTTAGCCGTGCAAGTACGTTATCTTGCTCAGCAGTTGGAAACGCATTTATTAGGCAATCATTTGTTTGCCAATGCTAAGGCACTGGTGTTTGCTGGCT
>CAYNGN010000007.1:0-664 GCA_964396615.1 uncultured Thiothrix sp.
AATATAGGTATTACGCATCCGTGAGGCAGGGGCGAATTTATACGATTGGCGACGACCTGAGCCTGTACGTGCAAAACCTGTTTGTTCGCTGCCAATGCGATCAACTAAAAAGCTATTCAAACGACCCTCTTTAATCAATTGTGTATGTTGCGTTGCCATACCTTCGTCATCAATATTGATTGAACCCCAGTTATTGGTACTCATACCTTCATCAACCGCATTAACCACAGGATTAGCAATCATTTTCCCCATTTGATCGTGAAATACCGAGGCTTTTTTGGCGACAGACGTGGTTTCAAGCAGATGGCCACAGGCTTCATGGAAAATAACGCCACCAAAACCATTGCCAATCACCACAGGCATATGCCCTGATGGACAGGCTTTAGCGCCCAACTTGACCAATGCTTGCCGACTGGCTTCTTGCCCCGTAAACACAGGGTCAATCGCATCTTGCAATTCCCAACCGAGTAAACCACCATCATTCCACCCCCCTGATTCTTGCTCGCTACCATCAGCAGCCACTGCACTCATACCAATACGGATATAGTGGCGCGTATCATTGACATGCAAGCCTTCGCTATTAAAAATTTCGATCTGCTGCTCACGCTGCATACAAAAACCACGGGTTTGGGAAATCTTATCACTGACCTTTTTCGCAGCAACC